>NZ_VMBJ01000026.1:0-61122 GCF_010608305.1 Stenotrophomonas sp. AS012628
CGCCCCCCCCGCCGACGGCGAACTGGCCCAAGACCGTGCCGGACAACCCCGAGGCGGCCAACTCGGTACTGATGCGTGCCATCAGCCTGGTCGGCACGCCCTACCGCTACGGCGGCAACACCCCGGATTCCGGCTTCGACTGCAGCGGTCTGGTCGCCTATGTCTATCGCGAGATGCTGGACCTGAAACTGCCGCGCACCTCGCGCGACCTGGCGGCGGTACAGGGCCCGAAGATCGATCCGCAGCGCCTGGCCACCGGAGACCTGGTGTTCTTCGGCAGCCGCGGCAGCGTCACCCATGTCGGTATTTATGTGGGTGAAGGGCGCTTCGTGCACGCGCCGAGCACCGGCGGCACGGTACGCCTCGACTCGCTCAGCGGTCCCTACTGGAAGGACCACTACACAGGGGCGAAACGCGTCCTTCGCTAAAATGAACAGGCAATATATTCAAAACTGTGACGCCCATCACCACGAAGCTAACGGTTTACTAACGGAATTTTTAACTTATTGCCGCTTTTACAGGGCATGATGCCCCATCGTTTTTTTCCTGTGACCGACGCGTGACGACTGACGACCTGAAAAGCGAAGGCCAGACTTCCGTATCTTCACGTAGTGCCCGCCCGCTGTTGCTTGGCCTGGCACTGTGTCTGACCAGCCTTCCGGCCTGGTCGCAGACTGCTCCGAATCGTTCCGATGTGACCCCGGCCCCGGTGGCCGAGAGCACCGCCCGACCGGCCACCAAGGCCGAGGCCGCTGCTCCGCAGCGCAGCCGCGTCGATGCCGCCGCCAGTGCCACGCTGGCCGCCCTGCTGCCGCACCTGGCCGCCAATGACACCATTCCGCTGATGGACCGCTCGGCCGTGGTGGCCGGCGATCTCAGCCGCCTGCTCGCCAACTACGACACCAGCAGCGCCGCCAATGGCAGCGTTGTCGGCACCGCCGCCGATAATGGCAAGGTGCAGTCGCTGCTGCGCCGAGCGATGACCCTGCTAGGCACCCCGTACCGTTGGGGTGGCAGCAACCCGGACAGCGGCTTCGACTGCAGCGGCCTGGTCGGCTACGTGTTCCGCTCGGCGCTGGGCATCGAGCTGCCGCGCGTCTCGCGCGAGATGGCCCACGATGACAACGCCGAGCTGATCAACGACCGCACTGCGCTCGCCGCCGGTGACCTGGTGTTCTTCGGCCGCAAGGGCCGCGTCGACCACGTCGGCATCTATGTCGGTGATGGCCGCTTCCTGCACGCACCGAGCTCGGGCAAGGACGTCCGCGTGGACACCCTGCTCAGTGGTTACTGGGGCAACAAGTTCATGCAGGCCCGCCGGGTCGATCTCTGACCCGCTGGCGCTACGGCGCCGCCTGAAAGACAAAAAGCCGCTGCCCCGCAGCGGCTTTTTTGTTTGCGCCCCCGGTAGGTGCCGACCTTGGTCGGCATCGCGCCGCCTGCCCTGGTGGGTGCCGACCGTTTGTCGGCACTGCCTCCATCCACGCATGGCGTGGATCTACCAGGACCCGCCTTGGCCGCCACCGCGCCAACCAGCTCCCAAACAAAAGGCCCGCCGGGTCAGGGCGGGCCTTTTACATCTCCACGCAACCTCAGGCGCGTGGCGGTGTCGGGTCCGGATCGTCCACCCCGACATTGCTGGACGGATTGTCATACACCGCCTGATCGAGCAGCCCGGTCTCCTTGGCCACGATCACCGGCACCAGCATCTGGCCCGTCACGTTCGTCATCGTGCGCATCATGTCCAGGATGCGGTCGATGGCATACAGGTAGCCGATGGTCTCCAGCGGCAGGTTGGCCGCGCTCAGCACCACCGTGGCCATGATCACCGCGGTACCCGGCACGCCGGCGGTACCGAAGCTGCCCAGCACCGAGGCGATCAGCACCACCACATACTGTTCCGGGGTCAGCGGCACACCGCTGTACTGCGAGATGAACACCGCGCACAGCGCCGGGTAGATCGCGCCGCAGCCATCCATCTTGATGCTGGCGCCCAGCGGCACCGCGAACGAACCGTAGTCCTTGTTCACACCCAGGTTGTGGGTGATCGAACGCAGCGCCACCGGCATCGCGGCGAAGCTGGACGAGCTGACAAACGCCACCTGCATGCCCGGCGCGGCGCCACGGAAGAACTTCAGTGGGTTCAGGCCGTGCGCCAGCAGCAGCGCGCTGTAGACCACCACGATGTGCAGGGCGCAGGCCACGTACAGGGCCAGCACGAAATGCCCCAGCGGCAGCAGCTTCTCGAAGCCGTAGCTGCCGACCAGGCCAGCGATCAGGCCGAAGGTGCCGATCGGGGTGACTTCCAGCACGAAGCGGGTCACTTGGATCATGATGTCGCTCATCTGGCCGACCAGCTTGCGCGCCTCGGTCACCTTCTCGCCCAGCTTGACGATGGCGAAACCGACCAGACCCGCAAAGAAGATCACCGGCAGGATCGAGCCACGGCCCGCGGCCAGCACGGTTTCGCCGGCGGCATTGACCTTGGTGCCGATGCCGGACAGCGCGTAGAAGACATTGGCCGGCACCACATCCAGCAGCACCTGCACCACGCTGGGCACTTCACGCGGCACGTAGTTGCTGGCCATCGTCAGCTGCAGGCCACCGGCGCCGGGCTGCAGCACGGTGCCCACGCCCAGGCCGACGCACACCGCCAGCGCAGCGGTGATCACGAACCACAGGAAGGTGCGGCCACTGAGCGCGGCGACCGATTTCTGGCCGTGCAGCGACGAGATCGCGTTGATGACCGCGAAGAACACCAGCGGCACCGCGATCATCTTGATCAGGGTGACGTACAGCTCGCCGAGCGGGCCGAACCACGTTTCCGCGGCCGGGCCGAGCGCCCAGCCGGCCAGCGCGCCGAGCACGAAGCCACCGACCACGCGCTGCCAGAATGGAATCCGCAGCCAGGCAGAGACCAGCTTCATAGGCAATCCAGAGGGGAAGGAAGGGATATTGGCACGATAGCCCAAGGCGGCCCGCAGAACGACCGCCCGGCCGGCAAATCAGTGTGTCATCGGCGTGCCTTGCGAGGGCGGGCATAATGAACGTCCCGTTACAGTTTGTGAGATCCCAGCGTCCATGCGCCGTTCCGTCTCCCTGTTGGCCGCCTGCGCCACCACCCTGCTGCTGGGCGCCTGCGCCAGCACCGCCCCCGCGTCCGCTCCGGCCGGCCTGAAGGTCGCCGTCGATCCTGTTACCCACCCGGCCGGCGAGACGCCGCAGTGGTGGTACCGCAGCGGCGCGGCCCAGGCTGCAGCGAACGGTGCGATGTCCGGCAAGGCCAAGAACGTCATCCTGTTCCTCGGTGACGGCATGAGCCTGACCACGGTGGCCGCCTCGCGCATCTACGAGGGCCAGCAGAAGGGTGGCTCGGGCGAAGAGAACCTGCTGTCCTGGGAACGCTTCCCGGCCACGGCGTTCAGCAAGACCTACAACACCGATTCGCAGACCCCAGATTCGGCCGGCACCATGACCGCCATCACCACCGGCGTGAAGACCCACATGGGCGCGATCGGCGTCAGCGCCGGCAGCCGCACCGACTGCGCCGACAGCCTGTCCAAGGGCCTGCTGACCTGGCTGCAGCTGGCCGACAGCGCCGGCCTGGCCACGGGCGTGGTGTCCACCGCACGCCTGACCCATGCCACCCCGGCCGCCACCTATGCACATTCACCCGAGCGCAACTGGGAAAACGACACCGACCTGACTGAAGCGGCCAAGGCGGCAGGCTGCAAGGACATCGCCCAGCAGCTGCTGTCGACCTCGCGCTATGGCCGCGGCCCGCTGGTCGCCCTCGGCGGTGGCCGCGGAGAATTCACCACCGTGGAAGAGCGCGATCCGGAGTACGACGACAAGGTCGGCCAGCGCCTGGATGGCCGCAGCCTGGTGCAGGAATGGCAACAGGCCCATCCGCAGGGCGCCTACGTCTGGAACAGCAAGCAGCTGGCCGCCGCCGCCAATGCGCCGGCCATCCTTGGCCTGTTCGAGCCGGACCACATGCGCTACGAGTACGAGCGACCGCAGGATCCGGGCGGTGAGCCGAGCCTGGCCGAACTGACGGCTGCGGCGATCAGGAATCTGTCGAAGCACCAGGAAGGCTACGTGCTGATGATCGAAGGCGCGCGCATCGACCACGCCAACCACAGCGGCAACGCCTACCGTGCACTGACCGAGACCGTGGCCCTGTCCGATGCAGTGCGCGTGGCCAACGAACTGACCTCGGCCGACGACACCCTGATCATCGTCACCGCCGACCACTCGCACACGCTGAACTTCGTCGGCTACCCGGCACGCGGCAATCCAATCCTGGGCAAGGTGAAGGACAAGGGTGGCGAAGATGGCGCCGGCAAGCTGGACTACGCGCTGGACGGCACCGGCCAGCCGTACACCACGTTGAGCTACGCCAATGGCCCGGGCCATACCGGCAGCAGCAACCAGCAGCCGGCCGGCCCGAAGCGCTACCCGCACAACCCGAGCAGCTTCGAACCGGCCAACGGCCGCCCGAACCTGCGCGAGGTCGACACCGAGCATCCGGACTACATGCAGGAAGCACTGGTGCCGATGAAGTCCGAGTCGCACGGCGGCGAAGACGTCGGCATCTGGGCACGTGGCCCGGGCAGCAAGGCGATCCGCGGCACGCTGGAACAGAACGCGATCTACCACATGATCGTGCAGGCCACCCCGGCCCTGCGCGAGCGCCTGTGCCAGGCCGGCACCTGCGATGACAAGGGCGTGCCGGTGCAGCTGCCGGCGCCGACGGCCTTCGAACGCAAGGCCGAGGCCAAGTGATCGCACTGCAGGCCCGCCCTGCGCCTGCCAGCGGCCGCTTCGCGCGGTCGCTGGCCCTGCTCGGCGTGCTGGCCAGTGCCAACGCGCTGGCGCAGGCACCGGCGTGCAAGCTGCTGACCGACGAACACGGGTTGTGGCCGCTGCCCAACTGCGAAGTGGTCGACCACCGGCCGAAGATCCAGCCGGACACCCTGAAAGACCTGAACTTTGATGACCACGGCCTGGCCGTGGTGTATGCCGACCAGGGTTTCCACTACGTCGACCGCAAGGGCCGCAGCCTGCCGGTGCTGACCTGGGACAACGGCCCGGAGATGCCGGAAGAAGGCCTGCTGCGCGGCCGCGTCGGTAATCGCGTGGGCTACTTCGATCTGACATTCCGCCAGGTGGTGCCCGGCACCTTCGATTTCGCCTGGCCGTTCCGCGACGGCGTGGCCGAGGTCTGCAACGGCTGCCGTCGCGGCACGCCGGATGCCGATGGCCACACGCCGGTGGAAGGCGGAGAGTGGTTCCGGATCGACCGCTCGGGTCGTCGGGTGAAGTAGGTTTTCGGCAGGGCTGCGCCCTGCACCTGCAGACGCAACGGCAACGGCAACGGCCGAAGCAACAGCAACAGCGTGCATTCCGTGGGATGGCGGGGCACTGTGGGTTTGCGGGGACGGCGCAAGTACGTCCATGTAGCCTTGGTCGCCGCATCCATGCGGCTCACACCCCGCAAACCCACAGTGCCCCGCCTTCGACAGTTGTCCGGTGGCCAGTAGATCCACGCCATGCGTGGATCAGATCTGTCAGATATCGAATTGAATCCGGGGTCAGATCCGTTTTCCGCAGGAAAACGGATCTGACTCAAGAGCAATTCCGACAGTTCGCAGGAAACTGTCGAAGGCGGGGTGGGTCCGGTTGCGGGAGTGTCCGCGGCATGGATGCCGCGGCCAAGCCCCCATGGATGGGTTTACGGCGTCTCCCGCAACCGGGCCCACCCCGCCATCCTTCAGGAACCCAGCTTCTGCTGTTGCTGTTGCTGTTGCTGTTGCTCTGGATCGTAGCGGGTGCAGGGCGCAGCCCTGCCGAGCAACCCTATACTTGCCGCCGTGACTGCCTTCCCTGCCCTCGTTCCGCTGGATGCGCCGCTGCTGGTGGGCTACAGCGGTGGTGTCGACTCCACCGTGCTGCTGCACTGGCTGTGGCGCTGCGCCCAGGCTTCCGGCACGGCGCTGCGTGCGGTGCACGTACACCACGGCCTGCAACCAGCAGCCGACGACTGGGTACGGCATTGCCAGCAGCAGTGCGCGGCACTGGGCGTCGAGCTGGCCGTGCGCCACGTACAGATCGACAGAACCACAGGCCTGGGCCTCGAAGGCGCAGCGCGCGAAGCACGACGTGCAGCGTTCACTGCTGAACTGCGCGAAGGCGAAACACTGGCGCTGGCACAGCACCAGGACGATCAGGCCGAGACCTTCCTGCTGCGCGCGCTGCGCGGCTCCGGTGTCGATGGCCTTGCCGCGATGGCCGATGACAGTCAGCTCGGTACGCACCGCCTGTGGCGTCCCTTGCTGCATGCACCGCGCACCGCACTGCTCGACTATGCCCGGCAACACGCGCTGCGTTGGATCGAGGATCCCAGCAACGCCGAAGACCACGCCGATCGCAACTTCCTGCGCCTGCAGGTACTTCCACTGTTGCGCCAGCGCTGGCCGCACGCCGCCGCCGCGTTGGCCGGCAGCGTCCTGCATTGCCGGCAGACCCGCGAACTGCTGGATGAAGAAGACGCCGAGCTGATCACACACCTGGAAGTCGCTCCACGCGTGCTGTCGCTGCAGTTGCTGCGTCAGGTGTCACCGGGACGCGCCGCGCGCGTGCTGCGCGCCTGGGTGATCGGCCATGGTGCCGCCCCACTGCCGGCCACGGTGCTGCAGCAAGGCCTGGACGAACTGCTGCCGGCCGGCAATGATCGCCAGGCGCGGGTGCGCTGGCACGATCATGCCATCCAGCAATGGCGCGAGCATGCCTATCTGCTACCCGCGCAGCTGCCATCGCTGCCCCGCGCGTGGCAGGCCGAATGGGATGGGCATGCCCCCCTGGCGCTGCCCGATGGCGGCCAGCTGCGGCTGCAGGGCGGCGCCGCCTTCGAGCGCCCGCTGCAGGTCCGTGCACGCGTGGGCGGTGAGCGCATCCTGCTGCCAGGTCGCCAGCATTCGCACGCATTGAAGGACTGCCTGCAACGCGAACATCTCGCCCCCTGGCGACGCGCGCAGCTGCCGCTGATCTTTGATGGCCCGCAGTTGCTGGCCGCCGCCGACGTGGTCATCTCCGCGCCACTGCAGGCCTGGTTGCAGGCCCACCAGGCACAGCTGCAGTGGCGTCCCGGCGGCTGGTGAATTGACCCCCGCGCGCGGCCCGTCCACACTTGCCACATGGCCAAGAAGTCCCCCGAAAACGCCTCCCCGGTCGCCCAGTTCGAGCAGTCGCTCGAATCGCTGGAACAGCTGGTGGAGCAGATGGAAACCGGCGAGCTGAGCCTGGAAGCCTCGCTCAGTGCTTACGAACGTGGCGTCGGTCTGTATCGCCAGTGCCAGCAGGCGCTGGAGCAGGCCGAACTGCGCGTGCGCCTGCTCAGCGATCCGGCGCAGCCGGAAGCATCCGAGCCCTTCGATCCGCCCAGCCATGACGGCTGAGGTTCTGTTCGCGCGCTGGCGCGACCGTATCGAAAGCCAGCTCGACGCTGCCCTGCCCTCGCCTGCCGAAGCACCGCAGCGCCTGCACCAGGCCATGCGCTATTCGGTGCTGGGCGGTGGCAAGCGCATGCGCCCGCTGCTGGTCTACGCCAGTGGCCACCTGTTCGGTGCACAGCTGGAAAGCCTGGATGCGGCGGCTATGTCCGTCGAACTCATCCACGCCTACTCGCTGGTGCATGACGACCTGCCGGCGATGGATGACGACGCGCTGCGCCGTGGCAAGCCGACCACCCACATCGCCTTCGACGAAGCTACCGCGATCCTCGCCGGCGACGCGCTGCAGACCCGTGCCTTCGGCCTGCTGGCCGATGCACCGCTGCCGGCCACGCTGCGCGTGGCCTGCCTGCAGACCCTGGCCCACGCCTCCGGCGCGTCCGGCATGTGCGGCGGCCAGGCCCTGGATATCGATGCCACCGGCCAGCAGCAGACGCTGGCGGCATTGACCCGCATGCATGCGCTGAAGACCGGCGCCCTGATCCGCGCGGCAGTGCGCATGGGCGCGCTGTGTGGCCAGGCCCACGAACCGCAGCTGGCCCAGCTGGACAGCTTCGCCGATGCACTCGGCCTGGCCTTCCAGGTACGCGACGACATCCTCGATGTCGAGGCCAGTTCCGAGCAGCTGGGCAAGACCGCCGGCAAGGACCAGGCGCAGGACAAGAGCACCTTCCCCGCCCTGCTTGGCATGGACGGCGCAAAGGCCCAGCTGCACGAACTCGCTGCACGCATGCAGTCGATCCTGGCCGGGTATGGCGAGGAAGCCGATGCGCTGCGTGCGCTGGCGACGCTGGCGGTCGAACGCGATCATTGATCGCTCGCCGGGCACCGCCCGTCGCTCCCCACACATGAAAACGCCCGGCAATGCCGGGCGTTTTCAGTTCCGCATGCAGCCGGTATTACTTGATCAGGCGCAGCGCGAACGGGTAGCGATAGGCTTCGCCGTTGTTGGCCTTGACCGCTGCGATGATGCTGAACACCAGGCTGATGATGCCGACGATCGGGGCCAGGAAGACGCCGATGATCACGATGGTCAGGATCATGCTGATGACCATGGCGATGGTCACGGTGATCTGGAAGTTCAGGGCTTCCTTGGCCTGGTCGATCACGAAGGCCTTGCCAGCATCGTCCTTGTTGATCAGCCAGATGATCAGTGCGCCGATGAAGCCGGTGAAGATGCCCAGCAGATGGGCAGCCAGGGCCATGGTGCGCTGGTCGGCCGGCACGTCGGTGGTGGCCGGCGGCGGCGGGACGTTATCGAATTCGCTCACGACAAAACTCCTTTTCATTGGGTGGTCTTGACCCACCAGCACCAAGCTGGTTGCGTCAGGCGGGCATAGCTTACGCCATCGACGCCATCAATCATTACCGGCGATGGTCATCCGCCCCAGCAGGATCGAACCGGTCCGGATGTGCGAGCGCGGGTCGACGTCGCTGCCGACCGCTTCGATGCTGCTGAACATCTCGCGCAGGTTGCCGGCGATGGTGATGCCATCCACCGGGTACTGGATCTCGCCATTCTCGACGCGGAAGCCGCCGGCACCGCGCGAGTAGTCGCCGGTCACCCCGTTCACGCCCTGCCCCATCAGCTCGGTCACCAGCAGGCCATCGCCCATCTGGCGGGCGATTTCATGCAGGGAGCCCGCGTTGGCGGCCAGTTGCAGGTTGTGCACGCCACCGGCATTGGCGGTGGTCTGCAGGCCCAGCTTGCGCGCCGAGTAGCTGCCCAGCACATAGCGCTGCAGCACGCCGTCACGGACCAGGGCCGAAGCACGGGTGGCCACGCCGTCACCGTCGAAGGCGGCCGAGCGCAGGCCACGGCGCAGGTGGGGCAGTTCCTCGATCTGCATCCAGTCCGGGAACAGCTGCTGGCCAACACTGTCCAGCAGGAAGCTGGCCTGGCGGTACAGGGCACCGCCGGACACCGCCGACAGCAGGTGACCGACCAGGCTGCGCGCGACTTCCGGGGCGAACAGCACCGGCATGCTGCCGGTGGCCATCGAGCGAGGCTGCAGGCGGGCGACGGTACGCTCGGCGGCACGACGACCGACCAGGCCTACCTCCTCCAGGTCCTCGCGGGCCAGCGCGCTGGTGTACCAGCCATCGCGCTGCATGCCATCGCCCTGGCCGGCGATCAGCGCACAGCCCACCGAATGATGGGTGCCACGCTCACGGCCGAAAAAGCCATGCGAATTGGCGTACACCGACAGGCTCTGCATGCTCGACACCGAGGCGCCGTCGGAGTTGCGGATCTGCGCATCGGCCTCACGACCTGCGTTCTCGCAGGCCAGGGCCAGGTCCACCGCCTCGTCGGCCTGCAGTGCCCACGGGTGCCAGGCATCCAGATCCGGGAAATCGGTGGCCATCAGCGCGGCATCGGCCAGGCCGGCAGCCGGGTCATCTTCGGTATGCCGGGCGATCGCACAGGCCTGCTCGACCGTGGCGGTGAGGCTGGCCTCGTTCAGGTCGCCGGTGCTGGCGCTGCCCTTGCGTTGGCCGAAATAGACGGTGACGGCGATACCTCGGTCGCGGGTGGACTGCACGGTCTCAACCTCGCCAAGGCGGACATTGACCTCCAGGCCACGGTCCTCGCTGCAGCTGACCTCGGCCTGGCTGGCGCCCAGCGCCCGGGCACGGTCGAGCAGCTGCTGGGAAAGGTCGGCCAGCCGTTCCAGCCGGGCCGGGCTGTCGTCGCCGACAGCGACTTCAGGGGCGATCACGTTCAATGCTTTATCCTGTACGGGTTGGGCCCGGCATCACGCCGGGCGACTTTTTTTGAGATCAGGTAGGAACGATGCGCGGACGCGACGAAGAAACCGGTGAATTCCACGACAAGAGCCGCAGCCAGAACCGGCGCGATGCGCTCGACGTCCTGGCCCTGGGCGAGAAGCTGGTGTCGTTGACCCCGGCCCAGCTGGCGCGCCTGCCGATTCCGGAAGACCTGCTGCCGCATATCGCCGAGTGCAAGCGCATCACCGCCCACATCGCCCACAAGCGCCAGCTGGCGTTCCTGGCCAAGCACATGCGCCGCGAAGAAGACGCCACGCTGGATGCGATCCGCGATGCGCTGGACGCCAACAGCGAAACCGGCCGCCGCGAAGTGGCGATGATGCACCGCGCGGAAGACTGGCGCGAGCGCCTGCTGGCCGAGGGTGACAAGGCACTGGCGGCACTGCTGGACGACTACCCGCAGGCCGACCGCCAGCAGCTGCGCACGCTGGTGCGCAATGCCCAGGCCGAGAAGGCGAAGAACAAGCCGCCGCGCGCCTACCGCGAAATTTTCCAGGTGCTGCGCGCCCTGATGCTGCCGGCCGCGTTGGGCCTGAAGGCCAGCGCCGAAGACGCCGACCCCATTGAAACCGACGAAGCCGACGAGGACTGAGTCCTCGCCGGCAGGGGCGGTGGCACTGGCCATCGCCCGGCTCAGGCCTGGGTACCGCCGACGGTGATGCCCTCGATCAGCAACGAGGGCTGGCCGACACCCACCGGCACGCTCTGCCCGTCCTTGCCGCAGATGCCCACGCCCTCGTCCAGGGCCAGGTCGTTGCCGACCATGCGCACCTTCTGCATGGTTTCCGGACCGTTGCCGATCAGGGTCGCGCCCTTCACCGGCGTGGTGATGCGGCCATCCTCGATCAGGTAGGCCTCGGTGGCCGAGAACACGTACTTGCCACTGGTGATGTCGACCTGGCCGCCGCCGAAGTTGACCGCGTACAGGCCCTTCTTCACCGAACGGATCATCTCCTGCGGGTCATGCTGGCCGGCGCGCATGTAGGTGTTGGTCATGCGCGGCATGGTCATGTGCGCGAACGATTCGCGGCGACCATTGCCGGTCGGCGCCACGCCCATCAGGCGCGCGTTGAGGCTGTCCTGCATGTAGCCGACCAGGATGCCGTCCTCGATCAGCGTGGTGCACTGGCTGGGATGACCCTCGTCG
This sequence comes from Stenotrophomonas sp. AS012628, assembly GCF_010608305.1. NCBI lineage: Bacteria > Pseudomonadati > Pseudomonadota > Gammaproteobacteria > Lysobacterales > Lysobacteraceae > Stenotrophomonas > Stenotrophomonas sp. AS012628. The sequence goes on from NZ_VMBJ01000026.1 coordinate 11,452, forward strand.
TCGATGTTCAACGAACCACGGCGTCCATCCAGCGTGCCGTCATCGACGATCGTCACGCCCGGGGCGGCAACGCGCTCGCCGATGCGCCCCGCGTAGACGCTGGTGCCCTTGCGGTTGAAGTCGCCCTCCAGGCCATGGCCGACCGCTTCATGCAGCAGCACACCGGGCCAGCCCGGGCCCAGCACCACCGGCATCACGCCGGCCGGTGCCGGTACCGCTTCAAGATTCACCAGCGCCTGGCGCAGCGCCTCTCGGGCGAAGGCTTCCGGGCGGCCGTCGGCGAACAGCTCCTCATAGCCATAGCGACCACCGCCACCGGCATAGCCGGACTCGCGACGGCCGTTGTGCTCGACGATCACCTGCACGTTCAGGCGCACCAGCGGGCGCACGTCGGCGCCCAGCACGCCGTCGCTGCGGGCGATCAGCACCGTATCGACGCCGCCGGACAGGCTGACCATCACCTGCTTCACGCGCGGGTCGGCAGCACGCAGGTAGCCGTCCAGGCGCTTGAGCACCTCGACCTTGGCCTCGTTGCCGACGCCATCAATCGGGTCCAGCGCCGGGTACAGCGCGCGCGCGTTGCCGCGCAGCAGCGAGCGCCCGGTCTGGGCACCACCTTCACGCGAGATCGCGCGCGCCGACTGCGCCGCCACCCGCAGCGCATCGGCATGGATGTCGTCGGAGTAGGCGAAACCGGTCTTCTCGCCGGAAATCGCCCGCACGCCCACGCCCTGCTCGATGGAATGCGCGCCGTCCTTGACGATGCCGTCTTCCACGCTCCAGCTCTCGCGGCGGGCGTGCTGGAAGTAAAGGTCACCAAAGTCCACACCGGGGCCGAGCAGCTGCCCGAAGGTGTGCTCCAGGCCAGCGGTATCCAGGCCACCAGGGCGCAGCAGGCGGTCTTGGGCAAGCGTCAGGGCGATATCAGTCATGGTTCTCGATCTGGGGATGCGGGGGCGCTCAGGCAAGCCCCGTGAACAGGAAAGCCGCGCTCAACGCGCGCGCGGCAGGCCGGTGACGGTCGGCGGAATGGCCGGCGCCGGTGCCGCCGCGGGTGGCGGAGCCTTGTCGCGGCTGCGCTCGATCACTTCCACCTTCGGTTCCTTCCATGGACCGGTCACCTTGTAGGTACGGGCGCCAATCTCGCCCAATGGTTTGGACAATACCGCATTGGTGGCCGCGCCCAGCGCCGCCCCCACCGGGCCACCGGCCACTGCCCCCACCACGGTCAGCAGATTGCCTGCGCGCGGGTTGACGTCGATGGTCTGGTCGAACTGCTGGTTGCGCAGGTCGGCCTGGCCGCGGATGGTGATGTTGGCTGCCGGGCCTTCGATCAGCACCTTGTCTGTGCGCGCCATGCCCTGGCCGAACTGCATGCTGCCGTCGATCTGGTTGAACGCGAAGCCCTTGGAGAAGAAGTCGCGGAAGTCGAACATCAGGCGCCGCGGCAGCTGGGTCACGCTGAGCAGGCCCAGCACGCGGCCGGCGCCCGGTTCCAGCTCCAGCAGCTGGCCGTTGCGTGCGTGCAGGTCCAGGCGGCCCTGCAGGTTGCCCAGCTGGAAGTCCGACGGCCCCCCACTCCACGTGGCCTGCAGCTGCGCCTGGCCGGAACCGCCACGCAGCTGGCCGCCGTAGTCGAGGTTCTGCATCAGTCCGCCCAGGTCCTCGCTGCGCACCTGCGCGGTCAGTTCGGTGCGGGCACCACCGGTGCGGCCCAGCCAGCGACCGCTGATGTCGATCTCCTGGTCGGGCGCACGGAAGCGCAGCTCATCCACGTTCAGGCCATTGGCCAGCGGCCGCGTACGCAGCACCGCCTGGCCCAGCACCACCTTGCCGAACTTCAGGTCGGCGATGTCCAGCGCGAACGGCGGCAGCTTGGCCGGGTCCATGTCATTGGCGCCTGCCTGTACCCGTGCCGGTGCGGCCGGTACACCTGGAGCCGCCGGCAATGACTGCCAGTGCACGCGGTCGAGCTGGCCACTGATGGTGCCGCCGTCTGCATTGGGGACGGTCAGGCGCCCGGCCAGCGACGGGCCGTCCAGGCGTACATCCAGTGCCTGCGCTCCCGGGCGCAGCTGCAACCGGGTCTGCTCGAACACACCACCGATCAGCATCAGCTTGCCGACCTGCACATCCACCGCACGCAGCGGCATGCCGTCATCGTCGTTGCCACCACGGGCCAGGCCGATCCACTCCAGCGCATCCAGGGTCGGGCTGCGGCCATTCACGGACAGTCCGCTCGGTGGCGGCTCGCGATCGGCATGGTCGCTGCCCAGCGTCACCTGCACACCCGTCTGGTTGTTGTGGCTGCGCGCAGCCAGCGCAAGGCGCTGGCCGAACGACACGTCGATGCGGCCGGCCCCCATCGGCAGCTGTGCAGCCACGGTGGTCGCCAACGGCTCGGCAGCCGGTTTGTCCAGCGGCGCCGGCAGGTCCAGCCGGGTCCCGACCAGATCGGAGCTCAACCGCAGCTCGCTGGGCGGCGCAGGCGCCCCCGGAGCGACCTTGGGCAGATTGACCGCGATGGTCCACGGCGAGGTGCCGGCGATGTAGGGCTTCAGCCACGCCATTTCCGGCGCGCGGTCGATCAGCACGCCAGCATCGAGGTTGGCCGACAACTGCGATTCAAAGGCCAGCTTGCTGTCGTGCACGTAGCCACCGGCACGCAGGCTCAGACGACCGTCCTGGCCGAGGTGGCGCACCGCCAGTTCCTCGGCGCCGAAACCGCCGTTGCTGTAGCGCGCCTGCCCGTGCATGTTGTCAAAGGTGAGCTGGAAGCGCTTGTCGACCAGCTTCACGCCGGCCAGATCGACCGTTCCCTGCAGGTGGCCGCCACCTTCATCGTGGTGCAGCGGCTGCAGCAGATCGAAGGTCACATGCGCCGGGCCCGCAGCGGTGAGGTTGTCCAGGGTGTCGCCATAATCCTTGTGCAGCGGGCTCTGCCGCAGCATGGCCAGCAGCCTGCCGGCCTCGCTCTGCGCATCGGCACGCACGTACAGCGGCTGCTGCCCGAAATCCTGGATGCCCGCCTCGAATTTCTGCACCGCCACGCCGGCCAGATCGCCGCGACCGTGCATGTCGAAGCCGGGGCCGATGAAGGCGATATCGGCATCGACCTGGCGCATCAACGGCCAGTCGTGCTGGAAGCGGATGTCACCATTGGTGATATGGCCGGTCGCCTCGAAGCGGCCATCGTTGTTGTCGAACGGCCAGTCGTCCAGGTCGCCACTGACCAGGCCGATGCCGTTGCGCACCTGCCCACCGGCCAGCGCCATGTCCAGCCAGTCGGTGGCGCCCTTGCTCATCTTGGAGTGGATCCAGAAGCGCTTGGCCGCGGTCATCGGCACGTCGTCCAGCTTGGCCGCCAGCTGCAGCCACGGCCGCGTACCGTCGCCCTGGAACCAGACACCACCGCGCACGTCCGCCGCATAATCGGTGCCTTCCACGCGCATCGCTGCCGTGCCGATGCGCCAGCCACCGCCTTCATCGCGCCAGCCCACCACCTGGCCCGCCAGGTGCAGATCGTGGCGCACGCCGAAGCCGGTCGGCCAATCGAACTGCAGCTGGCGTTGCGACTGCAGCTGCAGGCTGAAGCCATCCGCGTCGCCTTCGAAGCGCCCGCCCAGGCCGCGCAGGCCGGGCGAATTGCCCACGCTGGCGAAGCCCAGCGACTGCAGTTCGCCCTGCGCCCACAGCGGGCCATCGCGTTCGCCCGCCAGCTGCAGCTCGCGCACGTCCAGCTGCGGCCTGGACAGGAACAGCCAGCGACGCAGGCCCGGTTCAAGACGATCGCTCAGGGCCAGCGCACGCAGCGCGATGCCGGCCTGCACTTCGCGAGAACTGACCCGCAGCTGCTTGCCGAGCTGCAGCTGCAGGCCATCGAGCTGCTGCTCGCCTTCTTCGGTTTTCAGGCGCAGGCGCGGCACCTGCAATGCCCAGCCATCGGCCTGGCGCTGCCAGCGCAGGCGTGCCTGCAACCGCTGCAGCTGCAGCTGCGGAGCCGCCATCGCGGGCATCGGTGCGCCATCGATGCGGACATCACGCAGGTCCGAATCGGTGGTCACCGCCACCGGCGCGAAATCGCGCAGGGTCAGCCACAGGTTGAGTTCGCCCTTGCCTTCGCGCAGGCGCACACCGCCGGCCGCCAGCAGCGGCGACCAGGCATGAAAATCGACCGGATCGGCGCCCAGCCAGGCCTGGCCGTTGCCGCGCACGCGGTCCACGTCCAGCACCGCCGTCAACGGCAGCGCTTCGGTCTGGGCCCAGGCGCGCACGCCTACACGCAGGCGGTCGCCATTGACCCGCAGGCGCACGTCGATGCGTGGCAGCGTGGTATCGATCCCCAGCCCCGGCGCATGCACGCCCAGGCGGCCACCGATCACCTGCAGTTCGCCCAGCCGGCGCAGCGCATCCAGCGGGTCCCCGCCATTGGCGGCCTGCGGCAGGCCACGCACCGACCAGCGGCCGTCCTCGCCCTGCTGCAGGTCCAGTGCCAGGCCACGCAGGCGCAGTTCGGTCAGCGAGCGGCCGGGCAGCAGCCCGCTGTACATCGACACCAGCACCTCGGCCTCGCCGATCGCCAGGCCCTGGCCGGCGCCAATGCGCAGGCCCTTCAGCTGCAGCAGCGGACCACGACGGGTCCAGGCCGTCTGCAGCTGGTCGAAACGCACCGGCTGGCCGGCGCGTTCACTCAACCAGGCGGCAATCCTGTCGGGATGGCGCTCGGCCAGCGGCAGCAGCTGGCTGAGGGTGCCCACCAGCAGTGCCAGCCCGACCAGGCCCACCGCGCAGGCGGCAATGAAATGACGGCGGATCCTTCGCAGTCGCAGGCGCGGCGGCGCGCTCATCGGCCACCGCCGGCCTGCGGCCGGCGAGGATCAGAGCAGAACAACATCGAATTGCTCCTGCAGGTACTGCTCGTCCGCCTGGAAGCGGATGCTCTTGCCGAGGAATTCCTCCAGCTCGGCCACCGCCGCGGATTCCTCGTCGGTGATGCGCGCGACCACCTTGGTCGAGGCGATCACCAGCAGGCGCGCGGCATCGAACTGGCGCACGGCACGGGTGATCTCGCGGAAGATCTCGTAGGTCACCGTCTCGGTGGTCTTGATGCTGCCGCGGCCGCTGCACTGCGGGCAGGTTTCCGACAGCTGGCGCTCCAGGCTTTCCACCGTGCGCTTGCGGGTCATCTCCACCAGGCCCAGCGGCGAGAAGTCGTACACCGTGGTCTTGGCATGGTCACGGGCCAGCGCCTTTTCCAGCGTACGCAATACCTGGCGGCGGTGCTCGGCATCATCCATGTCGATGAAGTCGATGATGATGATGCCGCCCAGGTTGCGCAGGCGCAGCTGCCGTGCCACCGACTGTGCCGCTTCCAGGTTGGTGCGGAACACCGTCTCTTCCAGGTTGCGCTGGCCGAGGAACGAACCGGTGTTGACGTCGATGGTGGTCATCGCCTCGGTCTGGTCGATCACCAGGTAACCACCGGATTTCAGCGGCACCTGCTTGTCCAGCGCGCGGCCGATCTCGTCCTCCACCCCGAACATGTCGAAGATCGGGCGATCGCCGCTGTACAGCTCGATCTTCTCCGCCAGCACCGGCATGTACTTGGCAACAAAGGCCTGCAACTGCGCGAAGGTCTCCTTGGAGTCCACCTTCACCTTGTCCACATCCTTGCGGATCAGGTCGCGTACCGATCGCAGCGGCAGGCTCAGGTCTTCATAGATGTTGCTGCACGAGGCCGCTTCGCGGCCACGACGCTCGACCACGTTCCATACGCGCGACAGGTAGGCGATGTCCTCGGCGATGGCTTCGGCCGGCTGGCCCTCGGCATTGGTACGCACGATGTAGCCGTAGCCCCCGTGCTGCGCCGACAGTTCGGTCACCAGCGCCTTCAGGCGCGCACGCTCGGTTTCATCCTCGATGCGCGCCGACACGCCCACCACCTTGGACTGCGGCAGCAGCACCATGTAGCGCGAGGGAATGCTGATCTGGGTGGTCAGGCGGGCGCCCTTGGTGCCGATCGGATCCTTCACCACCTGCACCACGATGTCCTGGCCGTCGCGCAGCAGCTCGACGATCGGCACGCTGGACGGCGGCGGCAGCGTGGTGTTCTCGGTGTCGGCACTGGCTACCGGCGCCGGCCGCACCACGTCGTTGGCGTGCAGGAACGCGGCACGCTCCAGCCCGACTTCGACGAAGGCCGCCTGCATGCCTGGCATCACCCGCTGTACCTTGCCCTTGTAGATGTTGCCGACCACACCCCGGCGCCAGCCGCGCTCGATGTGCAGTTCCTGCAGCATGCCATTTTCGATCACCGCGACCCGGGTCTCGCGCGGGGTCACATTGACCAGGATTTCCTCAGACATCGGCAGCCTCCCTGGCGGCATCGGCAGTGGGGGCCGGCACGCCACAGCGCGCCAGCAAACGATCGGTGTGCAGCAACGGCAGCCCCATCACCCCGGAGTAACTCCCGGACAGGTGCTCGATCCAGCGCTCGGCCCCGCCCTGGATGGCGTAGGCCCCCGCCTTGTCCAGCGGTTCGCCGGTGGCCACGTAGGCGGCGATGTCGGCGGCGTCGATCGGGGCGAAGGTCACTTCGGAAATGACCAGCTCGCTGTCCAGCCCGTCCGCGCCGACCACCACCACCGCGGTCATCACCTGATGGGTACGCCCGGCAAGACGCGCCAGCATCGCCCGCGCATCGGCGGCGTCGGTGGGCTTTCCGAACACGTCGCCGTCCAGCACCACCTCGGTGTCCGAACCGAGCACCCGCGCCTGCGGGTCATCGGCCAGCACCCGGGCCAGGCCGGCGCGCGCCTTGTCGGCGGCGACCCGGCAGACATACTGTTCGGCGCTTTCAGCGGGCGCGCGCTGCTCGACGACCTCCAGGTCCAAGGCTTGGAAGGGGCGTCCGAGTCGGGCCAGCAGCTGGTTGCGTCGGGGGGAGCGGGAAGCAAGGTAGAGCATCGGCACAGCATAACCTGAGGCTGCCACCTGAATCGTCGGCAACCCGTTCTGGAACGCGCTCAACCCCGAACGGGCTCACAGCGCGTTCATCGCTACGACACCACCCTCAACGGCACAACAAGGAGTTCTCCATGCGCCTGACCGCCACCCCGCTGCTGCTCGCCCTGTCCCTCGCCCTTGGAACCTCGATGACCGCCCATGCTGCCCCGTCGTCGCCGTCGATCGCCGCTCCGGCCGAAGGCACCCTGCTGAACATCTCGGCCAACGCCGAGGCCACCCGCGTGCCGGACGTGGCCACCCTGTCGGCCGGCGTGGTCACCCAGGCCGCCGATGGCAACAGCGCCATGCGCCAGAACGCCCAGCAGATGGACAAGGTACTGGCCGCGATCAAGGCCGCCGGCATCGCCGAGCGCGACGTGCAGACCAGTGGCGTCAGCCTCAACCCGCAGTACCGCTATGCCGACAACGAAGCGCCGAAGATCACCGGCTACCAGGCCAGCAACACGGTCAGCCTGAAGGTGCGCGACATCGCCAAGCTGGGCAAGGTGCTGGACGCACTGGCTGCGCAGGGCGCCAACCAGATCAATGGCCCCAGCTTCGAGATCGACCAGCCGGAACCGGTCTATGACGAAGCCCGCCTGGCTGCACTGAAGAAGGCCCAGGCCCGCGCCCAGACCTATGCAAAGTCGCTGGGCCTGCAGGTGCGCCGCATCGTCAGCATTTCCGAGAACGCCGGCGGCGGCTACCGCCCGATGCCGATGATGCGGGCCATGTCGGCCGGCGCGGCGATGGACAAGGCCACCCCGGTCGCACCGGGTGAATCGACCGTCTCGGTCAACCTGGACGTGGTGTTCGAACTGGGTCGCTGATCCCGTCCGTCATTGCCGGCAAAGGCGGATCCCGCAGGGGATCCGCCTTTTTTCATGTCCGCAGCCGGCACTGGCTGAAGGCCAGCCCAACGATCGCCCCCCTGCCTCTAGGCAGTGGCCGCCATGTCGCGCTACTGATGGACTGCCAGCCGCGTGCGGCAACCCCGCCACGGGCCCTGGTGCGTTGAGGACTTCGTCACTGGCATGGAGGTGGACCATGGTTCGTACGTATCCCGTTGCATCCCCGCAGTTCGACCCCGCCCGCGTTGCCGCCTGGAGCGCGGCCATCGCCCTGCATCTGCTGGCCTTCCTGCTGCTGCTGATCCCGGCGACCTACCAGGCTGTGCAGGTCCCGCGTGACAAGACTGCGGTCAGGCTGATCGAGAAGATCCCGCCACCGCCCACGCCGCCGGTTCCGATCCCGCCGAAAGAGATCGTCCAGGTGGTGCCCAAACCGCGGACGCAGCCGGTGGTACCGCCGCTGCCCGCACCCACCGCGACCGTAGAGGAAACCCAGGGCATCGCACTGCCGGCCGCCGAACCGGCCCCGCCCCAGCTCGCACCGAGCATCGATACCGCCACACCACTGGCCGGCGCCCAGCTGCAATACCGCAGCGCCCCGCCGCCGGCCTACCCGCTGGCGGCACTGCGCAATCGCGAGCAGGGTACGGTGCTGTTGCGGGTAGAGGTGGACACCCACGGGCAGCCGGCGGTGGTCAGCATCGAGCGCAGCAGTGGCTCGCGCAGCCTGGACCAAGCCGCACGCCAGCAGGTGCTCAGGCACTGGCGCTTCGAGCCGGCCCAGCGTGATGGCGTGGCCGTGCCGGCCATCGGCATGGTGCCGGTGCAGTTCTCGCTGCCAGACTGAAGTGATCGCCGGCCCGGCCATCTGCCGGGCCGGCCCTTCCGTCCGGGCGGGCACGGACGGAACAGGATCAACTGTTATTGATTAAGCAAAAATTCACGACTTCGTCACCCGCCGGAAACCTAGATTGGTCCGTCCCGGAATCTACCGGAGACAGCCCTCAACGCTACGGTTTTCCAGTTAGGAGAGAAGCTGTGAAACACCTGATCCAACGGCCCGCCAGCCGCCGCCGCACCACCCTGGCATCGTCCATCACCCATATCCTTACCGGCGGCACCCTGCTGCTGGTTGGCGCCGTGGCTTCCACCTCCGCTTTCGCGCAGGAGAAGGCCACCAACCTGGACCGCATCACGGTCACCGGTTCGAACATCCCGCGCACCAACACTGAAACACCGTCCCCGGTGCAGGTGGTGACCCGCCAGGAAATCGACCGCACCGGCAAGACCACGGTTGCCGAATATCTGCAGACGCTGACCGCCGACGGTTCCGGTTCCATTCCCAAGACCTTCGGCAACGGCTTCGCCGGTGGTGGCGCCGGCATCTCGCTGCGCGGCCTCGGTGCCGGCTCGACGCTTGTGCTGTTGAATGGCCGCCGCATGGCCACCTACGGCCTGGCCGATGACGGCCAGAAGGTTTTCACCGACCTGAGCACCATCCCGCTCGACGCCGTGGAACGCGTGGAAGTACTTAAGGACGGCGCCTCGGCAATCTACGGTTCCGACGCCATCGCGGGCGTGGTCAACATCATCCTGCGCAGTGATTTCCAGGGCGCGATCCTTCGGGGCTCCTACGGCCTGTCCGGCGACAGCGATGGCGACGCGAAGAAGGCGACCTTGACCGCCGGTACCGGCGATCTGGCCACCGACGGCTGGAACGCTTTCTTCAGCCTGGATGTCGCAAAGACCGATGCCATCAAGATCAGTGATCGCAAGAACCGGAAGTGGATCGGTACCGGCGATACCCGCCCGTGGGGCTACGGCAACAATGCCCAGTTCCTGGGCGGCGCCTTCCTCAGCGGCAAGACCCGCGGTGGTGTTGGTCCGAATGGTTCGGTGTATGACGACCGCAATGTAACCGAAGATAATCCTGCCTTCCTGGTCGCCCTGCCGGGCTGTGCTGGCCTGACCACGATTCCAGGCCAGACCGAGGCTACGGCGCAGGCGCAGGGCTGCCTGTGGGATCCGAACCAGCTGTATCGCGACCTGACCCCGGAAGAGAAGTACGTCAACGTGTTTGGCCGTGCCAGCTTTGCCTTTGGTGAAGGTGGTGAGATCTACACCGAGATCGGCTACTCGAAGAAGGAAACCACTTTCAGCAACACCCCGTCGGGCGTCTCAGGTGGCTGGGGCTATCCGGAAGGCCCGGTCAATGCCAACAGTGGTGACGGCGCTACGGTGCTGGGTCCGAACCATCCTGACAATCCGATTCCCGGCCAGGCCTCTCGCCTGCGTTATTCGGCATGGGATGTCGGTCCGCGCGTGACCAACAACACCAATGAGTTCACCCGCTTCCTGGTCGGCATCAAGGGCAACTGGGGCGACTGGAGCTACGACACCGCGTATCTGCACTCCGGCACCGACCTGGTCAACAAGCGTACCGGCTTCCTCAACTACGACAATGTACGTTGCGCACTGGCCAATCCGAACTGCGCCGGTGGTGTCTGGCGTATCGGTGACAACGCCGGCATGAACTCGCAGGCGCTGTACGACTTCATCTCGCCTGACATCAGTGCCCGAGCCAAGTCCAGCCTGGACATGTTCGACTTCACCGTGTCGCGCAGCCTGATGGACCTGAAGGGTGGCCCGCTGGGCCTGGCACTGGGTACCGAATGGCGCAAGACCAGCAACAGCCTGACCCCGCAGACCTATACCGACCAAGGCCAGATCATCGGTCTGGGCTACTCGGCCTACGACGGCACCCAGAACGTGTACGCCGGCTACGTTGAGCTGTCTGCACCCGTGCTGGAAACCCTGGAACTGTCCGGTGCGGTTCGCTACGACAAGTACGAGAGCGGTGAAGGCAAGGCGACACCGAAGATCGGCATCAAGTGGACCCCGGCCGACTGGATCGCACTGCGTGGCAGCTACGCCGAAGGCTTCCGTGCACCGAACCCGGCCGAGAACGGAGATGGTGGCCTGGCCGCCTTCTCCAACGCGTCCGATCCGGTACGTTGCCCCGGCGGCAACCCCGCACCAGGTGCGAACGACGACGACTGTGGCGCCCTGCCAGTCGCCATCATCACCCGCCCGAACAAGGACCTGAAGCCGGAAGAATCCAAGAGCTACTCGGTGGGTATCGTCCTGCAGCCCACGGCCACGACTTCGCTGACCATTGATGCCTGGCAGATCAAGCGCACCAACGAAATCGCCCAGGGCAGCACTTCCGAAGCCATTGCCGCCGGCAACGTACTGCGTGACAGCAACCTGCTCAACGGCGTGCCCGGCACGGGCAGCATCCTGGCGGTCAACACGCAGTACATCAATGCTGCATCGACCCGGGTACGGGGTATCGATACCGATATCCGCCAGACCTTCGACATCGGCCCTGGCCAGCTGGAGATGGACCTGCAGTGGAGCCATGTACTCAAGTTCGAGCGCACCGATGCCGACGTGACCGTCGACTACGCAGGTACTCACGGCAACTGCGACGTGACCAACTGCATCGGCACCCCGAAGGACCGCATCAACTTCGGCACCACCTGGAGGCAGGGCCCGTGGAGCGTCAGCGGCGTGGCCAACTACATCTCGAAGATGGACAACAAGGACTTCCGTGGCCCGAATGGATCCTACCTGTTCGCGTATGCGGACGGCACGGACGTCAAGAAGATCTCCTCGTTCACCACCTTCGACCTGTCGGGCCGCTGGAACATCACTGAAGCCTTCGAGCTGAACGCCTCGGTGCAGAACGTGTTCGATCGCATCGCCCCGCTGGATCCGTCCACCTACGGTGGTGTCAACTACAACCCGCTGCACTTCAGTGGTGCCATCGGTCGTTACTTCACCGTCGGTGCCAAGTACACTTTCAAGTAATACAGGCAACACGCTTCAACGCAACTTCGAAGGCCCGGGCAGCTGCCCGGGCCTTCGTCGTTCTGCCCCTTGCAGGCATGTTCACGGGCACAAGGCTACCGTGTGCACGCGGCATCACCGCCGCAGGGGATCTCCATGGCCGCGACATCGCAGCGCTTGGGCCTGCCCGCGTTGACTGCACTGGTGGTCGGCTCGATGGTCGGCGCCGGTATCTTTTCATTGCCACAGAACGTAGCGCGCAGCGCCGGTCCGGCCGCCGCGCTGATTGGCTGGGCGGTGAGCGGCGCGGGCATGCTGATGCTGGCGTTCGTGTTCCAGGCGCTGGCCAACCGCCGGCCTGATCTCGATACCGGCATCTACGCATACGCGCGCGAGGGCTTCGGCAATTACATCGGCTTCTCCGCTGCGTGGGGTTACTGGGTTGCCTCGGTGCTCGGCAACGCCAGCTTCTTCGTGCTGATCTTCAGCGGCCTTGGCCACTTCATGCCCGTGTTCGGCGAAGGCAATACCCCGGCCGCCGTGGCCGCATCGTCATTGCTGTTGTGGACGGTGCACCTGTTGGTGCTGCGCGGCCTGCGTACTGCAGCCATCGTCAACGGCCTGGTGACCGTGGCCAAGCTGCTGCCGATCGCGCTGTTCCTGATCCTGGCCACCGGCGCGTTCCGCATGGACGTGTTCCGCGCCGATTTCCTCGGCACGCCTGCACTCGGCGACCTTGGCCAGCAGCTGCGCGGCATGATGCTGGTGACCGTGTGGGTGTTCATCGGCATCGAAGGGGCCAGCATCTATTCGCGGCGCGCGGCACGGCGCGCCGACGTGGGTCGCGCCACGGTGATCGGCTTCCTGGGCGTGTGGCTGCTGCTGGTGCTGGTCAGCCTGTTGTCGATGGGCGTGCTGTCGCAGGCGGAACTGGCCGGACTGCCCAATCCGTCGATGGCCTATGTGCTGCGCGCCATTGTCGGCGAATGGGGCGCGACGGTGATCATCATCGGTTCGATCATCTCCGTTCTCGGTGCATTGTTGGCCTGGGTGCTGCTGTGCGCCGAAGTGCTCTATGCCGCTGCAGGTGACGGCACCATGCCCGCCTTCCTGGGCCGTGAGAACGCGCGCGGCGTGCCGGCCAATGCACTGTGGTGGAGCAACGGCCTGATCCAGTTGTTCCTGCTGCTGGTGCTGGTCAGTTCCGGCAGCTACACCGGGCTGGTGCTGCTGGCCGCATCGATGAGCCTGGTGCCCTACTTCCTGTCCACGGCATTCGGCATGCAGCTGGCCTGGCGCGGGCAGGCCTATGCCGGTGAGCCGGGTGTGCGCTGGCGTGATTTCGGGGTGGCAGTGCTGGCCAGTGCGTATGCGCTGTGGCTGGTGTATGCCGGTGGCCTGGACAACCTGCTGCTGTCGGTATTGCTGTACGTGCCCGGCGTGGTGTTGTTCGCACTGACCCGGCGCCAACGCGGCGAGCGGGTATTCACGCGTTGGGAATGGGTGCTGTTCGGTGCGATCCTGATCGTGGCGATCGCCACGCTGGTGGCGTTCTGGCGAGGAGCGCTGGCACTGTAGAGCCGAGCCCACGCTCGGCTTCGCACAGGCAGCCGAGCACGGCTCGGCTCCACAACAACAGTCGAGCAAGCTCGACTCCACAAAGACGCAAAAAAAAACCTGCATCTCGCGATGCAGGTTTCTCAAGGTGGCGCCCGAAGTTGGACTCGAACCAACGACCCCCTGATTAACAGTCAAGTGCTCTAACCGGCTGAGCTATTCGGGCAGACGACTAGTATAACCACTCTTCACGCGCGATGGTAGGGGTGATTGGCGATCATTGCGGCAGCCCGATACAGCTGCTCGGCCACCACCAGGCGTACCAGCATGTGTGGCAGCGTCAGCGGTCCAATCGACCACTTCTCGTCGGCCAGCGCGGAGACTTCCGGCGAATGCCCTTCCGGGCCACCGATCAGGAACGCCAGGTCCCTGCCCTGCCCGCGCCAGTGTTCCAGGCGCTGTGCCAGCTGTTCGGAACTGAGCTGGCGACCCGGCACATCCAGCGCCACTACATAGGCATTCTTCGGCAGCGCAGCGATCACCCGCTTGCCTTCATCTTCAGTGGCGCGGCGCGGATCACGGCCTTTGCCGCGCAGGCCGGGCTCGATTTCCACCAGCTCGAACGGCAGCCAGTGCGACAGCCGCTTCTGGTACTCGGCGAAGCCCTGCGCCACCCAGCTGGGGGCGCGTTCACCGGTGGCGATCAGGCGGGCTTTCATCAATGGTCCTCCAAAACGTCGACGGCGCCATCGGCGCCGTCGAAGGGATGCATCAACGCGTGGCTCAAGCCACTTCGTCGTCGCTGGACGGCGGCTGGTCACCGACGGTCCACAGGCGCTCGAGGGCGTAGAACTCACGCACGCGCGGCAGCATCACATGGACGATCACGTCGCCCAGATCGACCAGCACCCACTCGGCTTCACGCTCGCCTTCCACGCCCAGCGGCATCACGTCGATGTTCTTGGCGAAGCGCACCACTTCATCGGCAATCGACTTGACGTGGCGGGTCGAGGTGCCCGAAACGACAATCATGTAGTCGGCAACGCTGGACCGGCCGCGCACGTCGATCTCGACCAGGTCCTTGGCCTTCAGGTCTTCGGTGGCTTGGCGGACGCTGGCCAGCAGTTCCGGCACGGACGGCGGCGGGCTGGGCAGATCGACCTTGATGGTCTGGGGCTGGGTCTGGTTGCTCAAAGTGGATCGACTCGATAAACGTGGGGGCGATTATACGGGGATGGCGCCGCTACGCCATTCACGCTGTGGCCGGGCGGTACAGCCCGTGTGCAGCCACATAGTCCGCCACGCCGGGTGGCAGCAGGGCGCGCCAGGGGCCGCCGCCGGCGATCTGCGAACGCACGGCGCTGGCCGATTCCTCGCGCAGCGGGTGGTGCAGGCGCAGGATGCGCCCGGCCGGGCTGGCGAACAGGGCCTGCTCGGTGTCGGCCCAGCGCCCTTCCAGCGCCCGGCCCAGCTCGCCATCCACCGCAGCCTGCAACGGGCTGCCCGGGCGCTCCGCCACCACGAAATGAGCCAGCCCGAACAGCGCCTCCCACTCGTGCCAGCGGGACAGGCCAAGCAGGCTGTCGGCGCCGACCAGCCAGGCCAGCGGCCGGCTCGGACCCAGCTCGCCACGCAGCTCGCGCAGGGTGTCCACGGTGTAGGACGGCCGACCGGGGAAACGCGCTGCACGGTCCAGCTCGCGGCGGTCCAACAGCAGACCCGGTTCGTCGCCGATGGCCAGCGACAGCATGCTGCAACGCTGCTCGGCCGTGGCACCGGGCACCGCACGGTGTGGCGGATCGGCGGCCGGCAGCATGCGCACGGCAACCTGCAGTTCGTCGCGGGCAGCCCGCGCGATCGCCAGGTGCCCGAGGTGCACCGGATCAAAGGTGCCCCCGTAATAGATCCGCAGGCTCATTGCTCAGGCCCGCGCCAGCAGGCGCACGGCACGCGGTTCGGCCACGGCCACCAGCAGGCGCTCCAGCGCCAGCCAGGCATCACCGTCGGCGCGCCCCTTGGCGATGCGGTCGACCAGCCCGGCTTCGGCCACGAAGCGCTCCCAGCGCTTGCTTTCCGGATGCCGCTGCAGCGCGCGCTTGTACGGCGCCTGCCGCGACTCCCAGATGCCGCGCGATTTCATTTCGGCGGCCAGGTTGCCGCCACGGGCCTGCACCCGGGCCAGGCCTGCACCAGCCAGCAGTTCGCGGATCACCATCGGCATCAGCGCGGCGACCGCCTCGCCTTCTCCGCGCAGACCGGCCAGCATGCGCAGGACCGCCGCTGCCTGGCCGGAGAGGGTGGCTTCCACCAGCCGGAACACGTCGTAGCGGGCCGCATCGGCCACCAGCGACTCCATCCGTTCCACGTCCAGC
The DNA here is from genome assembly GCF_010608305.1 of Stenotrophomonas sp. AS012628. NCBI lineage: Bacteria > Pseudomonadati > Pseudomonadota > Gammaproteobacteria > Lysobacterales > Lysobacteraceae > Stenotrophomonas > Stenotrophomonas sp. AS012628. The sequence continues at coordinate 27,089 of NZ_VMBJ01000026.1, forward strand.
GGCTGGCCGTCGGCCAACAGCGCCAGCTTGTCGATTTCCTGGGCGGCAGCCAGCAGATTGCCTTCCACCCGCTCGGCCAGGCGCTGCACGGCGGCCGGGTCCGCGCGCAGGCCCTTGCCACGCAGGCGGCGCTCGATCCAGTCCGGCAATTCGTGCGGCTTGATCGCCCAGGCCACCGACAGCACGCCGATGCGGTTGACCGCCTCGGCCCACTTGCCCTGGTGGGCCTTGCTCCATTCGTTGGCGGTAATCATCAGCACCACGTCCGGCGCCGGATTGGCGCAGAACTCGCTGATCACCTCGGCCCCGTCCTTGCCCGGCTTGCCGCTGGGCAGGCGCACCTCGACCAGGCGGCGGGCGCTGAACAGGCTGGGCGCGTTGAAGCTGGCATCGAGCTGGTTCCAGTCGAAATCACGGCCATCGGCATCGAACACTTCCCGCTCGCCGATGCCGGCGGCGCGCGCACGCGCGCGGATGGCGTCGGCCGCCTCAAGCACGCGCAGGGTTTCCGGGCCGGCAATCAGGTAGACCGGCGCCAGCGCGGTATCAGCGCCCTGGCTGGCCAGCTGCTCCGGACGCAGTTCCATCGTCGCGACTCAGCGCTTGGCTGCGGGAACCGGCCCGGCCGGCTCCACGCCTTCAACCGGCTTGTCCTTCGGCGCCGACAGGCTGCCGCCCTTCTCGATCTCGGCACGCACCACGCTGTCGATGCGGCGGATGATCGAGGCGGACATTTCCCGGCGCAGTTCATTGGCCAGGATTTCACGTTCGGTGGTGGTACCGGTGGCGTCGGTCGGCGGTGACACGTAGTCGCGCGACAGCTCGATCACCTGCTGTGGCACCAGCTCGCTGCCGTCTTCGCGACGGAAGATGAAGATCACCGCGTAGCGCAGGCTGTATTCCTGCGCACGGCCCTGCGAGTCGATGGCGATCGGCAGGTCGCCCCAGCGTTCGGACAGCACCTGCAGCTGGGTACTGGGTTCCTTGCTGTCCTCATCGGCCAGCCTGGCGCCGGACGCCAGCAGGCTGCGGTTGAGCAGCTTGACCAGTTCGCTGTACGGCGCAGTGGAAACCACCTTCACCGGTGCCGTGTCGGTCGGCAGCATCAGCTTGTTGCGCAGATGGAAACCGCAGCCGGCAAGGCCGAGGACAAGAACGAGGGCAAGCAGGATTCGGGTCATGGAGACAGTCTGGCGGAGCCGGGCGATCACGGCAACACACAGCGTGCCCGAAGCCGCGTGAATGCAGGGCCATCAAACGCTTGGCCCTGCACCGGAATGGCACCGGCCACCATACGGGTGGCCGGTGCGGGGTACATCAGGCGGCGACGATGTTCACGATCTTGCCGGGCACGATGATGATCTTGCGCACCGTCAGGCCTTCCATGAACTTGGCCGCGTTGGGCTCGGCCAGGGCCAGTGCCTCGACCTGCTCGCGCGCGGCGTCGGCCGCCACGTCGATGGTGCCCCGCAGCTTGCCGTTGACCTGCACGGCCAGGGTCAGCGCGTCGCGCACCAGCGCACCGGCATCGGCCTGCGGGAACGGCTGGTCTTCCAGCAGGGTCTCGCCGTGGCCCAGCACCTGCCACAGGGCATGGCTGGCATGCGGGGTAATCGGGTTGAGCAGCAGCACGACGGCCTGCAGCGCTTCCTGGCGCACCGCACGCCCCTGCGCACTGCCGTCCTCGAACTTGGCCAGCGCGTTCATCAGTTCCATCACCGCGGCAATGGCGGTGTTGAAGCTGTGGCGGCGGCCATAGTCGTCACCGACCTTGCCGATGGTCTCGTGGGTCTTGCGGCGCAGTGCCTTCTGGTTGGCATCCAGTGCTGCAACATCCAGTGCCGGAGCGGCACCGTCGGCAGCATGCTTCTGCACCTGGGCCCACAGGCGGCGCAGGAAGCGGGCCATGCCATCCACGCCGGCTTCGTTCCACTCCAGCGACTGTTCCGGCGGCGCGGCGAACATCGAGAACAGGCGCACGGTGTCGGCGCCGTACTTGTCGACCATCGCCTGCGGGTCCACGCCGTTGTTCTTCGACTTGGACATCTTCTCGGTGCCACCGACCACCACCGGCTGGCCGTCGGCGATCAGGGTGGCGCCGGTGATGCGGCCGCGCTCGTCACGCTGCACGTCCACGTCGGCCGGGTTGATCCAGTCCTTCGAGCCGTCCGGGTTCGGGCGGTAGTAGGTCTCGGCAATCACCATGCCCTGGCACAGCAGGTTGCGCGCCGGTTCGTTGCTGTCCACCATCCGCGCGTCGCGCAGCAGCTTGTGGTAGAAGCGGAAATACATCAGGTGCAGGATCGCGTGCTCGATGCCACCGATGTACTGGTCGACCGGCAGCCAGTAGTTGCCGCGCTTGTCGACCGCGTCACGGGCACCCGGCGAGGTGTAGCGGGCGTAGTACCAGCTCGACTCCATGAAGGTGTCGAAGGTATCGGTCTCGCGCTCGGCCGCACCGCCGCAGTCCGGGCAGGTGGTCTTGCGCCATTCCGGATCGGTCTTGATCGGCGAACCGGTACCCGAGAACGCCACGTCCTCCGGCAGCACCACCGGCAGCTGTTCTTCCGGCACCGGCACCGCACCGCACTTGGCGCAGTAGATCACCGGAATCGGGCAGCCCCAGTAGCGCTGGCGGCTCACGCCCCAGTCGCGCAGGCGGTAGTTGACGCGGCGCTGGCCCTGGGCCTTGCGCTCGAATCGTTCGGCCAGGGCTTCGAAGGCGCCCTGGAAATCCAGGCCATCGAACTCGGCCGAGTTGACCAGCTCGAAGGCACGGCTCTTGTCGCTGTACCAGTCCTGCCAGCGGCTGCCATCCCAGGTGCGCTCCTCTTCGGTGCGCGCGTCCTTCAGGGCAATGACCTGCTTGATCGGCAGGCCGTACTTGTTGGCCACTTCGTTGTCGCGCTGGTCGTGGCCCGGAACGGCCATCACCGCGCCGGTGCCGTAGCCCATCAGCACGAAGTTGGCGACCCACACCGGCACCGGTTCGCCGGTGACCGGATGCAGCGCGCGCAGGCCGGTGTCCATGCCGCGCTTTTCCTGGGTTTCCAGCTCGGCCTCGGATACACCGCCCTGCTTCAGGTCGGCCAGCATCGCCGCCAGCTCCGGGTTGTTCTTCGCCGCGTGCAGTGCCAGCGGGTGTTCGGCGGCGATCGACACGAAGGTCACGCCCATCACCGTGTCCGGGCGGGTGGTGAACACGCGCAGCGGGTCCAGCATGCCGCCGTCTACATCACGCACGTCGAACTGGATTTCCAGGCCCTCGGAACGGCCGATCCAGTTGCGCTGCATGGTCTTGACCGATTCCGGCCAGCCGTCCAGCTCGTCCAGGCCGTCCAGCAGTTCCTGGGCGTAATCGGTGATGCGCAGGAACCACTGCGGGATCTCGCGCTTCTCGACCAGGGCGCCGGAGCGCCAGCCGCGGCCATCGATGACCTGCTCGTTGGCCAGCACGGTCTGGTCGACCGGGTCCCAGTTCACCACCGCGTTGCGGCGGTAGGCCAGGCCCTTGCGCATCAGGCGGGTGAACATGCGCTGCTCGTGGACGTAGTAGTCCGGGCGGCAGGTGGCGAACTCGCGCGACCAGTCGATGGCATAGCCCAGCGACTTCAGCTGGCTGCGCATGTGGTCGATGTTCTTGTAGGTCCACGCCGCCGGCGCGGTCTTGTTCTTGATCGCGGCGTTTTCCGCCGGCAGGCCGAACGCGTCCCAGCCCATCGGCTGCAGCACGTTATGACCCGTCATGCGCTTGTAGCGGCTGATCACGTCGCCAATCGTGTAATTGCGCACGTGGCCCATGTGCAGCGCACCGGACGGGTACGGAAGCATCGACAGGCAGTAGTACTTCGGCTTGTCCGAAGTCTCGTCGACTTCGAAGGCACGGGTGGCGTCCCAGTACTGCTGGGCGTCGGATTCAACCTGCTGCGGGTCGTAGGCGTTGGTTTCAGCGCTGGTCATGGAACACGCGGATGCGGCGGCAAAGCGGTACAGCGTACCGCAGTGCGGCAAACGTCTCCAATCCCGCCGGCTCAAGGCAGGCTCCGCCAGCGCCCGCGGCCAGTCTCAGCGTGGCCGCGACAACGGCAGGGCCAGGACCAGCCAAGCCGCCCAGCAGGCGAACGCAAGCCGTTGTGCCAGCGGCGCCGGCAGCACGCCCTGCAGGGCAAACGCCGCCAGCGCGGCCAGCACGCCACAGGCGAGCGCCACGGCGCCCAGCGCGCGCCCATGCGCCTGGCGCACCTGCGACGTGCCCAGCAACAAGGTCCCGGCGACAAAACCCAGCACCCAGATCATCCAGGCGCTGGCATGCAGCTGGCTGGCCGGCCCGTGCAGGTCGTCCACATCCAGCGGCAGCAACCCCATCGCGGCGAACGCCAACCCGGCCAGCAGCAGCATCTGGCTGCCCACCCGCGGCGCCCAGCCGGCGGTTGCCGGCAGCCTGCGGCGCAGGCACTCGGCCACAACCACCGCAAGCAGCCCCGGCAGCACGAAGCCCAGCAGATTGAAGGCCAGCGCATGCGGCACCCCCTGTGCCCCCAGCAGCGCTACCGGGTGGCGGGCCTGCGCGTAGCCGTCCAGGCCGGCACCGAAACCGAGCACCGCCAGCACGAACAGCAGCGCGGCGACCAGGCCGGACAGGCCGGACAGGCGCAGCAACGGGGACAGGGACGACATGCAGGCTCCGGAAAGAACGGCGACAGGAAGCCTGCATTGTCAGGCATTTACTACAACCCGGGTTGAGACCGGCATCGATCGTCACCATAGAATCGGTCTCCAGACGCCAAACGATGCTTCCCCCCATGACCGAGACGACCTACGTATTCGACGCCACCACTGCGACCTTCGAGGCCGAAGTCCTGCAGAAGTCGCTGCAGACGCCGGTGCTGGTCGACTTCTGGGCCACCTGGTGCGGGCCGTGCAAGACCCTGGGGCCGATGCTGGAAAAGCTGGCTGCCGAGTACAACGGCGCCTTCGAACTGGCCAAGGTCGACGTTGACAAGGAACAGCAGATCGCCGCCGCCTTCCAGATCCGCTCGGTGCCGACCGTGTTCCTGGTCAAGGGCGGCCAGCTGGTGGACGGCTTCCCGGGGGCCATCCCGGAAGGCCAACTGCGTGAGTTCCTGGCCCAGCACGGCATCGTGCCGGCCGACATCGGCGACGCCGTCGCCGAAGATGAAGCCCCGCTGGACCCGCAGGCGCAGGTAGACGTACTGCGCGCGCAGATCGCCGCCGAGCCGGACAAGGACGAGCTGAAACTCGACCTGGCGCTGGCGCTGCTGCAGATCGGCGGCGTCGATGAAGCCAGCCTGCTGATTGACGGCCTGCCCGCCAACCTGTCCACCGACGACCGGGCTGTGCGTGCACGCGCCCGGCTGGCCTTCGCCTCGGCCCTGAAGGACGCCCCGGCCGCTGAAGTGCTGGACGCCCGCATCGCCACCGATGGCAAGGACCTCAAGGCACGCCACCTGCGCGGCGTACAGCTGCTGCTCGGTGGCCACGACGAAGCCGCGCTGGCCCAGTTCCTGGAAATGCTGCGGATCGACCGCACGTTCGAGGACGGACTGCCGCGCAAGGCCCTGATCGACGCCTTCAATGTGATCTCCGACGAGGACCTGGTCGGCCAGTACCGCCGCCGGATGGCCTCCCTGCTGTTCTGAACGGAAACCCACTTCGTTCAGAATCCCTGCACTGAACGCGGGCAATAATGCGCGGGATGGCGGCCGTACGGCCGCCACGATCCGTTCGGGGGGATGAGGTCGGGGCCATGGGGTCTTGCAGCTGCGCCCCCGCATTGCCGGGATTGCAAACTGTGACCTTCGTCCGCTCGCTGTCGTTCGCCATGCGCTTCCAGGGCGCGCTGCTCTGCGCTCTTCTCTTCCTGCCGGCCATCGCCGCCGCCCAGGACTGGAACTACCGGGTCCGTCCCGGCGATACCCTGTGGGATCTGGGAGGCCTGTACCTCAAGCCCTCGGTGCGCTGGCAGCAGCTGCAACAGCACAACCGCATCGACAACCCCTACCAGCTGCCGCCGGGCCAGCTGCTGCGCTTCCCGATCAGCTGGCTGCGCATCGAACCGGCACCTGCCCGCGTGCTGTCGGTGCGCGGCAAGGTCGAATTGTCCGGCGCCGATGGCAGCGCCACGCGCGCGATACTCGCCGGGGAACAACTTCGCATTGGTGACACCGTGCAGACCGAAGGCGACTCCAGCGTCACGCTTGAATTCGCCGACGCCTCGCGCCTGCAGCTGCGCGAGTATTCCCGGCTGCGCCTGGACCAGCTCAGCCGCTACGGCCACACCGGCATGGTCGATACCCGCCTGCGCCTGCAGCAGGGCCGCGCGAGCAACCGGGTGACACCTGCCCGTGGCCCGGCCTCGCGCTACATCATCGATGCACCTACGGCGACCAGCAGCGTGCGCGGTACCGTATTCCGGGTCAGCGCCGGTGACACCGGCCACGTCGCTGCCACCGAGGTACTGCAGGGCAAGGTGCAGGTCGGCAACACCCACGGCAAACGCCTGGTCCAGCCTGGACAGGCCAGCCGCAGCATCAGCGCCGATGCCGCACCGGACGCTGTCTCCGCCCTTCTTCCCGCGCCGCAGCTGCGCAGCGACGATGTGCGCCTGGCGCCCCTGCCGACCCTGCTCGCCTGGGACCCCGTCGACGGCGCCGCGCGCTACCGTGTGGAAGTGGTGCAGGCAGCGACGCCGGAAATCCTGCTGTTTGCCGCCACCACTGCCGACACCCGGCTGGCGATCGGTGACCTGCCCCCCGGCCAGTTGCGCATCCTGTTGCGCGCCGTGGATGCGCAGGGCGTGGAAGGCCTCGACGCCAGCGCCGATTTCGAACTCAGCGACCAGCCCCCGCCGCCGCTCACCGTGACCCCCCTGCATGGGCAGACCGTCAACAGCGACCGCCCGCGCTTCCGTTGGAGCCAGGCGCCGGGCGCGCGCAGCAGCGTGCTGCAGATCGCCGCCGAGCCGAGCTTCGTGCAGCCGCTGCAGGAACAGAGCACCCAAGGCACCGACCTGCGCCTGGCGCAGCCGCTGCCGCCCGGCGAGTACTTCTGGCGGGTGGCGTCGCGCGATGGCAACGGCCACCAGGGCCGTTACGGCCAGGCCCTGCCCCTGCAACTGAGCAATGAACCGGTCGACCCTGCCCTGCAGCCGCCTGAAGCCGCGCATGGCGAGCTGACCCTGCGCTGGCAGGCCGGCAGCGAAGGCCAGCAGTACCGGGTGCAGGTGGACCGTCGTGGCGACTTCAGGACGCCCCTGGTCGACCAGACCGTGAGCGAGCCGCAGGTCAGCTTCAAGCGGCCGTGGAGCGGCACCCTGCATGTGCGTGTGCAGTACATCGACGACGACGGTCATGCGGGCGAGTACTCACCGGCCCAGCAGATCAAGCTGCCCTGCCGCCTGTGCTACGGCGCCGGTGGTGGCGCCCTGCTGCTGTTGCTGTTGTTATGAGGCGCTCGCCGCTGCCGTGGTCGAAGCGGATCCTGCTGGCACTGCTGGCCGGCGTACTGACGGTGATCGCCAGCCAGGGCCAGTGGCTGTGGCGGCAGGACGAAGCCGCCTATGACGCCATGGTCGGCAACTGGGACTACCGCCCCGACCCCAGCGTGCTGATCGTGGCCATCGACGAGGGCAGCCTGCAGCGCATCGGCCAATGGCCCTGGCCCCGCTCGATCCATGCCCGCCTGCTGGACCGGCTGACCGACGCCGGTGCCGAGCGCGTCGCACTGGACCTGATGCTGTCCGAACCTGATCGACGCGACAGCCGCCAGGACGATGAACTGGCCGCAGCGATCCGCCGCAATGGCCGGGTGGTGCTGCCGGTACTCGCGGCGCCGGCCGCCGGCGACCGCATGGCCGAGGAAATGCTGCCGATTCCGCAGATCGCGGCCAGTGCCGCGGCGATCGGCCATACCGACGTGGAAGTGGATGGCGATGGCGTCGCGCGCGGTGTGTATCTGCATGCGGGCATCGGCCAGGCTCACTGGCCGGCACTGGGCCTGGCGCTGGCCGCCCTGCCGCCGGGCGCGGTGCACGGCCTGCCCGACCCTGATCCGGAGATCGGTTCGCCCTACCAATGGCGGCGCAACGACTACGTGCGCGTGCGCTATGCCGGGCCGCCCGAGCGCCTGCCACAGGTGTCCTATGCCGACGTGCTGGATGGTCACGTGGACATGGCGATGCTGCATGGTCGCCGCATCGTGGTAGGCATGACCGCCAGCGGCATCGCACCGCGGCTGCTGACCCCGACCACCCGCGAGTTCTGGATGAGCGGCAGTGAGTACCAGGCCAACATCGCGTCGATGCTGCTGCAGCACAAGCAGATCGATCTGCTGCCCCGCCTCTGGCAGCACGCCATCAGCGGCGTGCTGGTGGCGCTGTGCGTGATCCTGCTCGGCCTGCGCCTGCCATGGCTTGCTGCGCTGTGCTCGCTGCCGCTTCCACCGCTGCTGAGCTGGTTGCTGTTGCGCGCCGGTGACCTGTGGTGGGCACCGGCCAGCGCAATGCTGGGCATCCTGCTGGTGCTGCTGGCCTGGGCGATCTGGCGAGTCTCGGCCTGGCACCGCCTGGCCAATCGCGATGCGCTGACCGGTCTCGGCAATCGCCTGCGTTTCGAGCAGTCGCTGCAACAGGAATGCGATGCCGCGCGACGCAGTGGCAAATCCCTGAGCCTCGCGCTGATCGACGTTGACCATTTCAAGCGCCACAACGACCGCCACGGGCATCAGGTCGGTGACCGCGTGCTGCGCGATGTCGCGCGCCTGATCGGTGCACATGCGCGACGTCCACGCGACATGGCCGCGCGCTACGGTGGCGATGAGTTCGCACTGGTGCTGCCGGATACCCCGGCCGAAGGCGCACGCCAGGTCATCGAGGACCTGATCGCCTGCGTGCGTGCACTGCCGGCGCCTGGTGACGGCGGCGAAGCAGGCGTCACCCTCACCATCGGCGTGTTCACCCGCGTACCCGACGGCACGCTGCAACCGCACCATTTCGTCGAAGGCGCCGACACCGCGTTGTACCAGGCCAAGGCCAACGGCCGCGACGGGTATGTGATCGACGGCGAGGCATGACCCTCGCCGCCCGGGGTGCAACATACGCATGCGAATGGTTAGACTGGGCGCCTCGCCCTGCGCTCCCGGATCCGCATGAACGCCCGCCTGTTCCGCTTCGGCATCAATCTCTGGCCGCCGTTCCTGTTCACCGGCATCCACGTCACCCGCATCACGCCGGACTACCGGCAGATCGATGTCGAACTGCGCCTGCGACCATGGAACCGCAACTACGTCGGTACCCACTTCGGTGGCAGCCTGTTCGCGATGACCGATCCGTTCTGGATGCTCGGCCTGCTGCACATCCTCGGCCGCGACTACTACGTGTGGGACCGCGCCGGCGCCATCGACTTCCTCAAGCCGGGCCGTGGCATCGTGCGGACGTCGTTCCGCATCGACGACGCGCTGCTGGACCAACTGCGCGCCGAAGCGGCCAGTGGCGAGAAGGTGCTGCGCTGGTTCAGCAACGACGTGATCGATGAGAGTGGCGAGGTGGTCGCCCAGGTGCGCAAACAGGTCTACCTGCGGTTGAAGCCACACGCACGCTGATCATCGCTTGGGCGCTATCCTCTGGCCTCTGCCATGGAGGCCCCGATGCGCCCGTACACCCTTGCTGCACTGCTGAGCACCCTGCCGTGCGCGGCCCATGCGCTGGACCTGCCGCCGGTGCAGTACCCGACGCTGCCGGCACAGGCTGCCACTGCCGCCGGCTTCGTGCCCAACGGCTGGACGCTTGAATCCAGCATCGAAGGCGATCTCGACCAGGATGGCCGCGCTGATCTGGTCCTGGTACTGCGCCAGCAGGACCCGCGCAACGTCATCGAACACGATGGCTTCGGCCCGTCCCCGCATGACAGCAACCCGCGCATTCTCGCCGTGGCGTGGTCACGGCCAACCGGCTATGTGCTGGCGGTGCAGGACCATCAGCTGATTCCGCGCCCGGAGAACCCGGTGATGAGCGATCCGCTTGAAGAAGGGGGTGTCAGCATCCAGCGTGGCACGTTGAAGGTCGCGCTGTTTTCATTCGCCAGCGCCGGAAGCTGGTCGATGGGTACCACCGCCTTCACTTTCCGCTGGCAGGACGGCGCGTTCGCGCTGATCGGCTACGACCAGGATTCGGTGATGCGCAATTCCGGAAAGACCGAATCGCTGAGCGTGAACTTCTCCACGCGCAAGGTAAGGCGCGTCGAAGGCAGCATCGAGAACGACAAGGACAGCGTGCGCTGGCAGCCACTGCGCGGCACCCGTCGCTGGACGCTGCAGACGGTCGGCGATGGCTGGGCATTCGATCCGCAGGCCGGCACCGACTGAGCCACGGCTCAGTCGCGGGCAGCGGCGGTTGCGCCGGCGCCGGCCACCAACGGTACGGACAACCACGGGCTCTCAGCGTTGCCACGCGGCGGCGAACGACGCGGCACCTGCAGATGGTGGCCATCGGCGGACAGCTGCGGCGACCGCACCGGCGAGCGGAACTGCGCCGGCAGCCGCTGCAGGGCGTGCACCGGATCATCCGTCTGCTGCCGCAGCCAACGCTGCGCCCCCAGCAGCCGCAGCATCGCCGCAGCATCCTGTGGCCGTGACGAATAGGCAGGATAGATCGGCGCGGCGATATCGGTCAGCACGCAGCCCATGACGTTCGACAGGCAACCGAAGTCATGCTGCGGTGGCGCCGGCACTGGCAACGGGCGATCCACTTCCAGTGCCGCTGTGGCTGCCGCGCCACAGGCCCAGCCGAGATTGCCGGCCGCGCGGGCCAGGGTGCTGCTGCGATCCAGCACCAGCACGCCGCCGAACTCCCGCGCCGATGTCTCGATCGCCGCCCGGCTCATCGCGTACTCGCCCTGCATTGCCCGGCACAGGCTTTGCTCTTCGGCCCGCAGCGGCTGCAGCGCCTGTTCGCATTCCCTTGGCAACGGATGGTCGGCAGGCAGTTCAACCAGCATGTCGGCCAGCAGCTGGGCATTGGCCTGCACCAGGCTGGCACCGATGATGCTCTCGACCAGATAACTGCTGCCGGGCACCAGCCGCCGGCCCAGCTGCAGGCCACGGCAGGCGCCACGCAGGGCACCGTCGATATCGCCCTGCACGTACGCCAGCGCGCGTGCACTGGTGGCGTCCATCACCACGCCATAGGCCGGCAACGGGACCAGAATGCCCTCGCCCTTCGGCGGAAACGGCGACATGAAGTAGTCCGCTTCGGCCAGCTGATCCAGCCGCGCATGCAACTGCTGGTGGCCGGCGTGGGCCTCCACGAAGCGTTGCGGGTCCGCGCGGACCTGGGCGAGGCAGCCGCTGGCGGCCGGCCCGCAACTGGCACCGGGCCGCGAGTGCAGCTCGGCATGGTTGGCCACCAGGTGTGTCCGGCCGCCGCCTCCACCGTGTGGGTCGGCCTCCCAGCGCCGTACATCCTCGGCCAGCGCCTGCTCGCGCTGCTGGGCATCCAGGTCGTCGAATGGCAGCGTCCACAACAAGGCATAACCGTTGTGCCCGGTCGCCGGCAGGCGTGCTTCCAGTCGCTGCTGCGCCTGCAGCCGCGATTCGGGTACCGGCCACATGCGCGAGGCGCACCACACCACGATGGCCAGCACCAGCAGGCCTGCCAGGGTCCAGCCCAGTCCGCGCAGAATCTTCAACACAGCTTCCCTTCCATGTGCCGTTGCCGCAGTCGATTTCCCAGCGTAATCGACCTGCAGTGACCGCTACAATGCGCGCATGTCGCTCGAAGCCCCCGCCCTGGTCCCCCGCCCCTCCCTGCAGCGCCTGTTCCTGACCGGCCTGCTCACCCTGCTGCCGATCTGGCTGACCTGGGTCGTGGTCAAGTTCGTGTTCGTGCTGCTGTCGGGCATTTCCAGCCCGCTGGTGGTGCCGCTGTCCGAACAGATCGCAACCAGCTTCCCGCACTATCTGGGCTGGGTCCGCGCCGAGTGGATCCAGGACACCATCGCCCTGCTGGCCACCCTGCTGGTGATCCTGGCGGTGGGCGTGGCCAGTCGCCGCGTGCTTGGCCAGCGCCTGCTGCGCTGGGTCGGCGCGGTCATCAAGCGCATCCCCCTGGCCAGCATCATCTACGACAGTGCCAAGAAGCTGCTGGACATGCTGCAGACCGAGCCGGGCAGCACCCAGCGCGTGGTGCTGATCGACTTCCCGCATCGCGACATGAAATCTGTCGGGCTGGTCACCCGCGTGATCAAGGAACACGGCACCGACCGTGAGCTGGCCGCGGTGTACGTGCCGACCACGCCGAACCCGACCTCGGGCTACCTGGAAATCGTGCCGGTGGAACTGCTGACCCCGACCGACTGGACCGTCGACCAGGCCATGAGCTTCATCATTTCCGGCGGTGCCGTGGCGCCGTCCAGCGTGCCATTCACCCGCGCCGGCGAACGCACCGAATGACCCCGGCGCCGATCGAGCGCCCGCTGCAGGACCGCGCGGTCCTGCTGTTCATCGTGCTGGCCGCGTTCTTCTGCGGCAATGCGGTGCTGGCCGAGCTGATCGGGGTGAAGATCTTCGCGCTGGAAGACACCCTCGGCATCGCTCCACTGAACTGGAACCTGTTCGGCCAGACCGGCTCGCTCAGCTTCACCGCCGGCACCCTGCTGTGGCCGGTGGTGTTCATCATGACCGACACCATCAACGAGTTTTTCGGCAAGCGCGGCGTGCGCTTCATCTCGTGGCTGGCGGTGGTGCTGATCGGCTACGGCTTCCTGTTCGCCTTCGCCGCCATTTCACTGGCGCCGGCCAGCTGGTGGGTCACGTCGATGGATGGCCACGGCGTGCCCGATTACCAGGCCGCGTTCGCAGCCGTGTTCGGCCAGGGTATGTGGACCATCGCCGGTTCGCTGGTGGCCTTCCTGCTCGGCCAGCTGATCGACGTGGCCGTGTTCCATCGCATCCGCCAGGCGACCGGTGAGCGCCATGTGTGGCTGCGTGCGACCGGATCGACCGCGATCTCGCAGGTGGTGGACAGCTTCGTGGTGATCTGGATCGCCTTCGTGCTGGGCCCGCAACACTGGCCGACCTCGCTGTTCCTGGCGGTCAGCAGCGTCAACTACATCTACAAGATGGGCTTTGCGATCGCACTGATTCCGTTGCTGTACCTGATGCGGCGTGCCATCACCCGCTATCTGGGGGCCGAGCGGGCCGCATCGTTGCGGGCTGCCGCTGCGGCTGACTGAAGCCCCAGCAGCGGAAAGCTGACTGCGCCCTCACGCTGGCCGTACGCGGCCGGATCGTGCAAGCTCCACGGTCTGTGTTCCACGGAAGCTCCTGATGCCGCATCCCACCCGCGCCCTGGCCGTCGCCATCGCCGCGTTGTTCCTGTTCAGCGCCGTGCCGTCGGCCGAAGCAGCGAAGAAGAAGGCCAGCCGCCCTGCCGCCGCGCAGACCCGCCAGGCCGCCAAGCCCAAGGCCCGGCCCGCCCGCGCCACCGCGCCGGCCCGTGGCAGTTCGGCGCGCCGCACCGCGCCGCGTCCGGTCGCAGCGGCCCGGGCCGTGCCCAAGCAGGTGCAGCTGGAGCGCCTGTACGACGAATACTGGGATGCCTCGATGCGGTTGAATCCGCTGCAGGCAACCTTCCAGGGCGAGGCCCGCTACAACGACCAGCTGCCCAACATCCTGTCCGCCGCATGGCGCCAGCAATCGCACGACTTCACCACCGAGTGGCTGGGCAAGGTCGAGAAACTCGGCAGCGACGGCCTGCAGGGCCAGGACCTGCTCAGCTACGAGATCTTCGTGCGCGACGCGCGCGCATCGCTGGCCGCCGAGCGTTACCCGAGCTGGATGATGCCGATCAGCCAGTACTACAACATCGGCAGCATCATGGCGATCCTCGGTGCCGGCGCCGGCGCGCAGCCGTTCAACACCGTGCAGGACTACGACACCTGGTCGCGCCGCTCGCTGGGCATTCCCGAACTGTTCGACCAGGCCATCGACAACATGCGCCAGGGCATGAAGGCCGGCGTGGTGCAGCCGCGCGACCTGATGGAGAAGGTGCTGCCGCAGCTGGATGCGGTGATCAAGCCGACCGCTGAAGAGAGCATCTTCTGGTCGCCGATCCGCACTATGCCCAATACCATCGCGGCCGAGGACAAGGCGCGCATCAGCGCCGAGTACAAGCGCATGATCGAGCTGCGCATCATGCCAGCCTATCGAGCCCTGCGCGGTTTCATCGCCACCGAATACCTGCCGGCCACGCGCACCAGCAGCGGCCTGGGCGCACTGCCCGATGGGCAGGCCTGGTACGCCAACCTGATCGTGCAGACCACTGCCAGCGACCAGACTGCGGCGCAGCTGCACGCACTGGGCGAACAGCGCGTGCAGGAGCTGCAGGCGCAGATCGCCACCGTGATGAAGGATGCCAGGCTGCGTGGCACGCCGTCCAAACTGTTGCGCAGCATGCGCAACGATCGCCAGTTCCAGTACGGTGACGCCAACGCATTGATCAACCGCTACCGCCAGGTGCAGCAGCAGGTCAACGCACGCCTGCCGCAGGTGCTCGATACCCTGCCCAAGTCCACGCTGGACGTGCGCGCAGTGGAACCGGAGCGTGCGCTGACCGCTGCAGCAGCGGCCTACCAGCCGTCTGCGGCCGGGCAACCGGGCGTGCTGTACGTGAACACCCGCGACCTGCCCAGCCGCAAGCGCTGGAACGTGCCGGTGCAGTACCTGCATGAAGCAATCCCCGGCCACCATGTGCAGCTGGGACTGCAGCAGGAGCTGGCCAAGCTGCCGCGTTTCCGCCGCCTCGGTGGCGACCTCGCCTTCGTCGAAGGTTGGGGCCTGTATGCCGAAACGCTGGGTGAGAACCTCGGCATCTACACCGATCCCTACGACCGCATCGGCTACCTGTATTCGCGCCTGCTGCGTGCTGCCCGCGTGGTAGCCGACACCGGCGTGAACGCCCAGGGCTGGAGCAAGCAGCAGGCCGTGGCCTACCTGCAGAAGACCGTGGACATGAGCAGTGACGACGCCAACGCCGAAGTCGAGCGGATCATGGCCCAGCCCGGCCAGGCGCTGTCCAACGTGGCCGGCCTGACCACCATCGTCGCCCTGCGCGACAAGGCCAAGAGCCGCCAGGGCGCCGCCTTCGACCTGCGCCGCTTCCACGCCGAACTGCTGAAGGACGGATCGATGCCGCTGGACGTGCTGGACCGCAAGATGGAACGCTGGATGGCGCAGCCCGCCAGCGCCACACCTGCCCCTTCACCCTGACCCCCTCCGGAGCCGCCATGCGCCCTGCCGTCGCCCTGTTCGCCGTCGTGCTGGGCCTGCTGCCAGTGGCGGGCTGCGCCGCACCGGTGCTGACTCCACCGGATGCGGGCATCGACGGCCTGATGCAGGCCTACGACGGTCAGGTACCCGGCGCTGCGGTACTGGTACTGCACGACGGGCAACCGGTGTTCCGCCGCGGCTACGGCCTGGCGGTAGTGGAAGACGGTACTGCGGTCACCGCGGCAAGCAACTTCCGGCTGGCCTCGGTCAGCAAGCAGTTCACCGCCGCGGCGGTGCTACTGCTGGTGGAAGACGGCCGGCTCGGGCTGGAGCAGACTGCCCGGCAGTGGCTGCCCGAGCTGCCGCCGGCAGCGGCGGCCATCACGATCCGCCAGCTGCTCTCGCATACCAGCGGCCTGATCGACTACGAAGACCTGATGGATCCGGCTGACCCTCGGCAGGTGCATGACGCCGACGTGCTGACCCTGCTGTCGCACGAGGACCGGCTGAATTTCGCACCCGGCACGCAGTACCGCTACAGCAACAGCGGCTACGCGCTGTTGGCACTGATCGTCGGCCGCGCGTCCGGGAAAGATTACGCGACCTTCCTGCAGGAGCGCATCTTCCGCCCGCTGGGCATGGCGCATACCGTGGCCCACCAGGACGGCGTGGACACGGTCGCCGCACGCGCCTATGGCTACAGCCGGATCGACGGCCGCTGGCAGCGCACCGACCAGAGCACCACCAGCGCCGTACTGGGAGACGGCGGGATCTATTCCTCGCTGGACGACCTCGCCCGCTGGGATGCGTCGCTGTACGACGACCGCCTGCTGTCGAAGGCCTCGCGCCAGGCGATGTTCAGCCCGGCCACATCGACGCCCGAAGCCGACGTGCCGCACTACGGCTTCGGTTGGCGCTTGAATGGCCCGGTGCAATGGCACAGCGGCGAGAGCATCGGCTTCCGCAACGTGATCGTGCGCCACCCGGAAAAGCACCTGACCGTGATCGTGTTGACCAACCGCAACGATCCCGAACCCTATCCGCTGGCGCAGAAGATCGCCCAGCGCTGGCTGGACACCCTGCAATGACCCCCGGTTCCGACGCCCTGCTGGGCATCCACCACGCTGCGCTGATCTGCAACGACTACGCACGCTCGAAGGACTTCTACGTGCGTATCCTCGGCCTGCGCGTGCTGGCCGAGAACCACCGTGCGGCGCGCGACTCCTGGAAGCTCGATCTGGCCCTGCCCGACGGCGGCCAGCTGGAGCTGTTCTCCTTCCCCTCGCCACCGCCCCGTCCCAGCCGCCCCGAAGCCCAGGGCCTGCGCCACCTCGCGTTCCGCGTGGCTGCACTGGAACCCTTCATCCAGCGCCTGGCCGCGCATGGCGTGACCTGCGAACCGATCCGCGTGGACGAGTACACCGGCCGCCGTTTCACCTTCTTCGCCGATCCGGATGGCCTGCCGCTGGAGCTGTACGAAGTCGGTTGAGCGTTTTTCAATCGTGATTCATCCATGCACGGCATGGATCTACGTGTCGACCAAGGTCGACACCCACCGAGAGCAGGCCGTGCCATTCCGACAGATCGCAGGAATCTGTCAGAGGTGGGGCGGTGTGGATGGGCAGGACCGTTGGCGCCATGGATGGCGCCATCGAGCCCCCATGGATGGGTTTACGGCGTGTCCTGCCCACCCACACCGCCCCGCCATCCCACGGATAGCTCGCTGTTGCGGTTGCTTCGGCTGTTGCCATTGCCTCTGCAGGTGCAGGGCGCAGCCCTGCAAGCCCCCCCCTTCCCCATACCCCGCCGAATGGGTATACAGTCGACCCGTACCGGCACCGTGCCGGAATGAACCCTGGGAGGGGACCATGCGCAAGACCTTCAAGACCCTGCTGCTGGCACTGCCGCTGTGCCTGGCCGCGCTCTCGGCGCAGGCCGCCGATGGCGCCGCCGGCCGCTGGAAGACCATCGACGACAAGACCGGCAAGGTGAAGTCGATCGTCGAGATCACCCAGGCCGCCAACGGCACCCTGACCGGCAAGGTGGTCGACATCCTGCACTCGGACAAGGGCCCGAACCCGGTCTGTGACGGCTGTGAAGGCGCCAACAGGAACAAGCCGGTGAAGGGCATGACCATCCTCTGGAACCTGAAGGCCGACGGCGCCAACAAGTGGTCCGGCGGCACCATCCTCGATCCGGCCAATGGCAAGACCTACAAGTCGAAGATGGAACTGCAGCCCGGCGGAACCAGGCTTGACGTGTCCGGCTGCATCGCCTTCATCTGCCGCGCGCAGACCTGGCAGCGCGAATAAGCGCCCCCCCTGCTTCACCCCCGTGACCCGGCCCCGGCCGGGTCACCTCGTTGCGGGCATGCGATACTCTGCGGTTCCCCTCGGCTTCACCCCGCGACCATGACCCGTACCGCGCTCGTCACCACCGCCCTGCCCTACGCCAACGGCCCGCTGCACCTGGGCCACCTGGTCGGCTACATCCAGGCCGACATCTGGGTGCGTGCGCGGCGAATGAGCGGCGGCAAGGCCTGGTTCGTCTGCGCCGACGACACCCACGGCACGCCGATCATGCTGGCCGCGGAAAAGGCCGGGGTCACCCCGGAAACTTTCATCGCCAACATCCAGGCCAGCCACGAACGTGACTTCGCCGCCTTCGGCGTGGCCTTCGACCACTACGACTCGACCAATTCGGCGGCCAACAAGGCGCTGACCGAGCAGTTCTACCTGAAGCTGGAAGCGGCCGGTCACATCAGCCGCCGTTCGGTGGCGCAGTTCTACGACCCGGCCAAGGGCATGTTCCTGCCCGACCGCTACGTCAAGGGCATCTGCCCCAACTGCGGCAGCCCCGACCAGTACGGCGACAACTGCGAAGTCTGTGGCGCGACCTATGCGCCGACCGACCTGAAGGAACCGCGTTCGGTGATCTCCGGTGCCACGCCGGAAATGCGCGATTCGGAGCACTTCTTCTTCGAGGTGGGCCACTTCGACGCGTTCCTGCGCGAATGGCTGACCGGCGACGTCGCCCTGCCGGGCGTGAAGGCCAAGCTCGGTGAGTGGCTCAATGCCGAAGGTGGCCTGCGCGCGTGGGACATCTCGCGCGATGCACCGTACTTCGGTTTCCAGATTCCCGGCCAGCCGGGCAAGTACTTCTACGTCTGGCTGGACGCGCCGATCGGCTACCTGTCCAGCTTCCAGACTCTGTGCGGCAGGATCGGCGAGGACTTCGAAGCGCATCTGCGCGCCGGTACCGCCACCGAGCTGCACCACTTCATCGGCAAGGACATCGTCAACTTCCACGGCCTGTTCTGGCCGGCGGTGCTGCACGGTACCGGCCACCGCGCGCCGACCCGCCTGCACGTCAACGGCTACCTGACCGTGGACGGCGCCAAGATGAGCAAGTCGCGCGGCACCTTCGTGATGGCGCGCACCTTCCTCGACGCGGGGCTGGAACCGGAAGCACTGCGTTACTACTACGCAGCCAAGTCCGGCGGTGGCGTCGATGATCTCGACCTGAACCTGGGTGACTTCATCGCCCGCGTCAACGCCGACCTGGTCGGCAAGTTCGTCAACCTGGCCAGCCGCTGCGCCGGCTTCATCAGCAAGCGCTTCGACGGCCAGCTGGCCGCGCAGCTGCCCGATGCCGCGCAGTACCAGCGCTTCGTCGATGGCCTGGCGCCGATCCGTGAAGCCTACGAGCGCAACGACCCGGCCGCGGCGATCCGACTGACCATGACCCTGGCCGACGAAGCCAACCGCTACATCGACGACGTCAAGCCGTGGGTCATCGCCAAGCAGGAAGGCGCCGACGCGCAGCTGCAGGCGGTGTGCAGCCAGGGCCTGAACCTGTTCCGCGTGCTGGTCACCGCCCTGAAGCCGGTGTTGCCGGCCACCGCCGCGCAGGCCGAGGCCTTCCTGGCCGCGCCGGTCAACGACTGGACCGAACTGGCGCAGCCGCTGCTGGGCCACCGCATCACCGACTACACCCCGCTGTTCACCCGTATCGACCCGAAGAAGATTGACGCCATGATCGACGCCTCCAAGGACACCCTGCAGCCGGCCGCTGCCGCCGCCCCCGCCGCCAAGACCGAAGCGGTCAAGCCGGCCGCCTCGGCCCCGGCCAAGGACGACGCAAAGAGCGCCGACGCCCCGGCCTACATCGGCATCGACGATTTCGCCAAGCTCGACCTGCGCATCGGCAAGGTGCTGGTCTGCGAGTTCGTGGAAGGTTCGGACAAGCTGCTGCGCTTCGAACTGGACGCCGGCGAGCTGGGCAAGCGCCAGATCTTCTCCGGCATCCGCGGCAGCTACGGCGAGCCGGAAACGCTGGTTGGCCGCAGCGTGGTGTTCATCGCCAACCTGGCCCCGCGCAAGATGCGCTTCGGCCTGAGCGAGGGCATGATCCTGTCGGCCGGTTTCGACGGCGGCGCACTGGCGCTGCTGGACGCCGACAGCGGAGCGCAGCCGGGCATGCCGGTCCGCTGATGCCCGCAGCGGGCGTGGTTGCGGCCACGCCCGCCGGCAGCACCGGCCACGGGGCAACGCGATGGGAGGCAACGGAATGGAACTGGCGCTGTTCGACTTCGACCACACCGTGACCACCTGCGATACCTATGGCCGTTTCCTGCGCCGCGTGGCCACCGCCGAACAGCTGGCACAGGCGTGGTGGAAGATTGGTCCATGGCTGGCCGCGTACAAGCTGAAACTGATCTCGGCCGAGCGCATCCGCGCGCGCGTCACCCGTTTGACCTTCAGCGACCGCCACAGCGATGACATCGCCACGCTGGCCGCCGGCTTCTCGCGTGAGTTCCTGCCCGACGTGGTGCGCCCGGAAATGCTGGAGCAGATCCGCTGGCACAAGGAACAGCAGCACACCGTGGTGATCGTGTCCGGCTCGCTGGACCTGTACCTGCGGCCATGGTGCGAACAGCTGGGCCTGCAGTTGATCTGCAACAGGCTGGAAAGCCAGGACGGCCGCCTCACAGGCCGTTATGCCGGTGGCGACTGTGGCCCGCGCAAGGTTGAGCACATCCGTCGCCAGTTCGACCTGTCGCGCTACGTGCGCATCCATGCCTACGGTGACAGTTCCGAAGACAAGCCGATGCTGGCGCTGGCCCACGAGCGCTGGTTCCGTGGCAAACCCCTGAAATGACCCCAACGCGCAGCCTTCGCCACGCATGAGCCTGATCCCGCCCCTGACCGAACGCCTCGACCGCCTGCTGCCGCAGACCCAATGCGGGCAATGCGGCTACGACGGCTGCCGCCCGTACGCGCAGGCCATGGCTCGCGGCGAAGCAGGCGTGGACCACTGCCCGCCGGGCGGAGATACCGGTGCGCGCGCACTGGCGCAGGTGCTCGGAGTACCTGCCATTCCCTTCGATCGATCGCGCGGCGAGCACAAGGCGCCGCAGGTGGCGCTGATCGTGGAAGCCGACTGCATCGGCTGCACCAAGTGCATCCAGGCCTGCCCGGTGGACGCCATCGTCGGCGGCGCCAAGTACATGCACACGGTAATCGCCGATCTGTGCACCGGCTGCGAGCTGTGCATCCCGCCATGCCCGGTGGACTGCATCGAGCTGGTGCCGCTGTAACGGGGTCAGATCCGCTTTCCTGAGCGAAAAGGATCTGACCCCATTCAATCGTTACGGTACTGCCGCCGTCACCACGATCTCGACCTTCCAGTCAGCGTGGGCCAGCTTGGCCTCGACCGTGGCACGTGCCGGGGTCGCGCCTTCAACCACCCACTCGTCCCACGCCTTGTTCATGCCGTCGAAGTCGGCCATGTCGGCCAGGAACACTTCGGCGCGCAGCACGTGCTGGCGGTCACTGGCGACCAGCGCCAGCAGCTTGTCGATCTCCGCCAGCACCTGCCGGGTCTGGCCGGTGATGTCCTGGCTGGTGTCTTCCGGAATCTGGCCGGAGAGGTAGGCGACCTTGTTGTATACGGTCATTTCGGACATGCGCGGTCCGACGTCGTAACGCTCCATCATGGGCGTGGCTCCTGCGGTTGATCAGGCCTGCATTGTCCTCCAAACCGGTCGACGGTGGGTGCACGGGTACCCTCCGCGACACGTCACTACCGGGCTCCGACGGTCCCACTGGTCAAATGACGATGACAGGCGCACGATGCGCCACGCCCGCGTTGACACCGCCCTCGCCCCTCCTGCCGCACCCTTGCGCCGATGACCGCCCCCGTCGATTCCACCACTGCCCCTTCCACGCCAACCTGGAAGCGGGTTGCCACCATCGTCATCCCGCTGCTGATCCTCGCCCTGGCCCTGCACGGCCTGGCCAATGAGTTCGACGAGCACGGCTATCGTGCGATCCGCCAGGCGTTCCGGCAGCTCAGCGGCACGCAGATCGCGCTCACCGTGGTACTCGGCCTGGCCAGTTACGCCTGCCTGATCGGCTTCGATGCCATCGGCCTGCGTCGCAGCGGCATCCGCGTGCACCCCGCGCGCGTCGGCATCACCGCTTTCCTTGCGCACACGCTGGGCCAGACCGTGGGCTTTGCCGCGTTGACCGGTGGCGCGGTGCGCCTGCGCGGCTACCGCAGCGCCGGCCTGGACCTGGCGCAGATTGGCCAGGTGGTGCTGATGAGCACGCTCGGTTTCGTATTCGGTGCATGGCTGTTGATCAGCGTGGCCCTGTGCATGGAACCGGCGGCGGCAGCGTTGGCATTGCCCTTGAATCCCGATGCCGTGCGCATCGTCGGCATCGTCGCCCTGCTCGCCTATCTCGGCACCGTGCTGCTGGTCGGCCGCGATGGACGGCAGTTCAGCGTGTTCGGTCACGCCTTGTGGCTGCCCGACCGCAGCACCATGATCGGTGTCACCGTACTCAGCGTCATCGAGCTGGTGCTGGCCAGTGCCGCGTTCTACGTGCTGCTGCCGGACTCCACGCCGACCGGCCTGCCGGGCTTCGTCGGCCTCTACCTGGTGGCAGTGCTGGCCGGCCTGGTCTCCACCGTGCCCGCAGGCCTGGGTGTGTTCGAGTGGAGCCTGCTGAAGCTGTTGCCGCAGGTGGCACCGGCAGCGGTGCTGGCGGCAGCGCTGATCTACCGCGTCACCTACTACGTGCTGCCGCTGGTGCTGGCCACCCTGCTCGCCCTTGCGCCCGCCCTGCGTCAGCCGCTGCAGGCCAGCGCCGGGGCAACCCGTGCCGGCTGGAACGCGCTGCGCCCGTGGCTGCCGCAGATCATCGCACTGGCGGTGTTCAGCATCGGCGCCGCGCTGGTCATCGACGGCACGCTGCCGACGCCACGCCGTCACCTGGTCAACGCATCGCTGCCGATCCTGGAAACCTCGCACCTGATCGGCAGCCTCAGCGGCGTCGCCCTGCTGCTGATCGGCCAGGGCCTGGCCCGGCGCAGCCACGCCGCGTGGATGCTGGCAATGGCGGTGTGCGTGATCACCCCGTTGCCGCTGTGGCTGCGGGGTGGCCAACTGTTGATCGCCGTCTCTGCAGTACTGGTGGCGATGGCGCTGTGGGCCGCACGTCGCGAGTTCTACCGCCAGGGTGCGCTGCTGGACGAAGCCTGGTCGTGGCCGTGGCTGCGCAATCTCGGCCTGGTGCTGGTCGCGGTCACCTGGCTGCTGTTCTTCACCTACAGCCATGTCGAGTACCAGAACGAGCTGTGGTGGCAGTTCGCGGTGTCGGGCAACGCACCGCGCGCGCTGCGTGCATTGCTGGTGGTAGCCATCGCGCTGGTGATGTTCGGCCTGGCGCGGCTGCTGCACAGCACCCGCAGCCCGCTGCCGGCCGCCGACGAAGCCACGCTGCAATCACTGGCGCCGGTATTGGCCGGCGCCACCGATACCCAGGCCTGCCTGGTACTGACCGCCGACAAGGCAGTGCTGCGCGATGATGCGAAACAGGGCTTCGTGATGATGCAGCGCTACGGCGGTTCGCTGATCGCGATGGGCGACCCGGTCGGCCCGCCCGACGTGGCGCGCGCGCTGATCTGGCGCTTCCGCGAGGAAGCCGACCGGTTGGGCCTGCGCCCGGTGTTCTACCAGGTGGGCGAGACCTACTGGCAGACCTACCTCGACCTGGGCCTGGGCCTGGTCAAGCTGGGCGAGGAAGCGATGGTGCCGCTGCATGATTTCGGGCTGGAAGGTCGCGAACGCGCCGATCTACGCCAGGCCTGGAACCGGGGCAAGCGCGGCGGCCTGTCCTTCCGCGTGGCACCGGTGGAGGAGATTCCCAGCCTGCTGCCGCGCCTGCACGCAATTTCCAATGCATGGCTGGAAGACAAGGCCGGCGATGAGAAGGGCTTCTCGCTGGGCAGCTACGACCCCGATTACCTGGTGCGCTTCCCGGTAGCGCTGGT
Source organism: Stenotrophomonas sp. AS012628 (assembly GCF_010608305.1). Taxonomy (NCBI): domain Bacteria; kingdom Pseudomonadati; phylum Pseudomonadota; class Gammaproteobacteria; order Lysobacterales; family Lysobacteraceae; genus Stenotrophomonas; species Stenotrophomonas sp. AS012628. The sequence continues at coordinate 50,711 of NZ_VMBJ01000026.1, forward strand.
CGAGGCCGAAGGCCAGATCGTGGCGTTCGCCAACCTGTGGCAGGCACCGGCCGGCGCCGAGCTGTCGGTCGACCTGATGCGCCACGTCAACGAAGCACCGAAGGGCACGATGGACTTCCTCTTCATCGAACTGTTCCTGTGGGGCCGCGCGCAGGGTTATGCGCGTTTCTCGCTGGGCATGGCGCCGTTGTCCGGTCTGGCCCAGCATCGGCTGGCCGGTCGCTGGAACCGCCTGGCCGGCCTGCTGGCGCGGCATGGCGAACGCTTCTATGGCTTCAGTGGCCTGCGCCGCTTCAAGTCGAAGTTCGATCCGCAGTGGCGGCCACGCTATCTCGCGGCGCCCGGCGGCATGCATCTGCCGGCCGCGCTGCTGGATGCCACGCGCCTGATCTCGCTGGATCCGCGGCGGAACTGAAGCCGCGATGCGTCGGGCATGGCTTGACGCTACGCCCCGCCCTTGAGGATCACTTCAGCCAAGCGATCGTAGTCACCCCCGAAATGGTGATCGCCCGGCAGCTTCACCTTCCTCACGCCGTCATTGGCCGGCAGGTCCGGGCACAGTGCGTCCTCATCCTTGTCGCCGTACACGCACAACGTTTTTTCCGCCGGCAGCCTGGCCACTTCCGGCGCGATCGGCAGGCCGTCGCCGCCACCGCCCAGCCAGTTGCTGACATGGAATTCGAAGTCGGCCTTCCTGCCCACCGACAGCAGCACGATGCGCTCCAGCGCCTCGCGGGTACCGGCGTCGAGCTGGTTGATCGTGGCCGGCAGCACGTCGGCGCCCTGCGAGAAACCAATCAGCATCACCTTGTCTCGGTGCCACTGCTGGCGGTAGTGGTCGATGATCTTCTGCAGGTCGCCCGCAAAGCCCTTCGGTGTGCGCTCGCTCCAGAAGTAGCGCAGCGAATCGATGCCGACTACCGCCACGCCATGCTCGTTGAGTGACGACGCCACGTTCTTGTCCAGGCCAGCCCAGCCACCGTCGCCGGAGACGAACACCGCCAGCGTATCGCCGTTGCCGGTCGCCGGCATTTCCACCACCGGCAGGCCCTTCAGTGCAGCAGGCGGGGGTGCCAGGCTGACGCCGGCCTGCGCGCCGATCACCCGTGCCGCAGCCACCAGGCCCGGTGACGCATCACCGCGCGCAGTACGCTTGAACTCGCGCGCCATGGCGACCTGCTGCACGAACTGGCTGGCCTCCCCCACCTTGCAGCCGTGGTCACCGGCCGCACTCAACCACGGGAAGTTCAGCTCGGTAGGCTGAAGTTTGTTGTGCTTCACACCATCGCCGCAGACCATGCGCTGGTGGTTGTGGTCCGGGCAGAAGCCGGTGGTCAGCACGCCGGCGAACACCTGGGTATCGGCCTGCGCTGCGAGCGAATAGGCCATCTCGGCACCTTCACCATCACCGCCGACCAGCGGCAGGTGGTAACCGGGCAGATGCAGCGAGGCCTGCAGCCAGCGTGAGAAATTCTCGACGTCACCGGAACCGAACGAACAGGTCGGGTCCCCCTCGCGCTTGAGCACACCGCGCAGGTGCGCAATGTCCACTGCCGCGACCAGCGCGCCATCGGCACGTAGGGCCTCGATCGGCAGGCGGCTGGTGTCACCGCCAGCCGTGGGTTCATGGAACCAGATCACCACCCGTTGCGGCGTGCCGGCCGGCATGTGCACCGGAATCTGCTCGAACCGCCCATGGCTGAACTGCTGCGGGGTCACTGCCGCCGTCGCCGGCAGCGCGGCCAGCGCCAGTACCACACCCATTGCCCTGCCCAGCCCTGCACGCTTCATATCGCATCCCCGATGGAATGCGCACACGATACGCCGCCGCCGCGTGCACGGCACGTACCGGCGCAGGCCGTTGGGGATTCAGTGGGCCGCGGCCTGGCGGCTGCGACGGTACAGGGCCATCGCCAGATACAGCAGCCAGCCAACGATCACCGCGATCACCACTTTCTGTCCCAGCCCACGCGGTGGTCCACCACGCCACAGCACATGCAGCCACAGCAGCACGAAGGCCAGCCATGCCCAGCCCCAGAGCAGGCCCGCGGCGGACTGCCAACCCGGTTCGCGGCGCAGGTACCAGGCCTGCAGCAGCATGCCGACGCTGGCACACAGGAACGCCGTGTTGGCTGCCAGTCCATGGATGAACGGTGCCAGCAACGGCGTCGCTTCAGGCAGCCAGCTGTCGCCGATCGCCACCGTCGCCAGGCCCAGCGCGGAAACCGTGAACAGCAAGGGGGCGGCCGCACTGCGCCGCGGGCCGATGCTGCCGCGATACAGCGCAATGCCAAGTGCGGCAATGGCCAGCGCCAGCAGGCAGTAGGCAGCACGCAATGCAAGCCCCCACGGCCCGTGCAGGTACAGGCTCAAGGTCGCCCGCACCCAGTCCAGATCACTGCGCGCGACCTGGGTCCACAGCGCGGTGGCCACGAACAGCAGCAGCGCCACCAGTGCCAGCACCGCCGCCGGGCGCGCACGGCTCATGGTGCGGCCTCGGGATGCCGCGCCTTCCACTCGGCCAGTGCCTTGCGGTAGCGCTGCAGCTCATCGGAATACAGGTCCAGCACGCACAGCGGGCAGCCACTGCCGCAGCATTCGTTGGGACCGGGCTCTTCCGGTGGCAGCGGGCGGGGATCGGGATCAGGAACGGACACGGTCGGAAACAACAATCATTGGAAACAGGCCACCAGTGTAACGGGCCAGCTCAACCACCCAGTTGGCGACGCAGGTTGTCACGCGCGGCCGCGTCCAGGCGCTGATGGAAGAACTCACTGAGGAAAATCCGCGGTGCGCGCAGCAGGCCCTGCAGGAATCGGCGGCGGCCGGCACGGTACAGGAAGCCGGGCACCACGCCCTTGTATTCTTCGGCCACGCCACGGTCATAGGCGGCGAACACCGGCTCCGGTGCAGCCAGGATCGCCATGTCGCAGTCCAGGAACAGCGCCGCCTCGGCATCCACATCCTCCGGACCCAGCGCGCCATGGCGGGCGGTCAGCAGGATCAACTGCTCCACGCGAGCAGCGTCGACACCGGCAAGCGCCGGCGCCTGTGCGATCGCCTGCAGGGCCAGCTGCGCCGAACGCGCCTCGTTGTCCTTGCGCCCCGCCTGGTAGATCGCGTCGTGATAGAGCACGGCCAAATAGATCTCGGCCGGCTGCTTCCAGCCGGGGCCATCGGCCACCTCCTGGCAGTGCTGCAGCACCGCGCGCACATGGCCGAAGTGGTGGTAGGCGCGTGGCGGCGTGGCATAGCTGTCCTGCAGCGCCTGCCACTGCGCCGGGGCAAGCGTCAGCGGTGAGAAGTCCATGCCCGGATCATCCCGCCTGTGCCGGCGCCGGGCAAGCTGGCGGTTTTTTCACCACGCACTCACAACGCTTGCCAGGCGAGGCCCGGAGCCAGTTGTCCACAGCTTTGTCGCGCGCTGGTCCACATCGGTTGTGGATGAACGCGGCGCCGACCAACGGTCGCTGCAGCTGGACATCCATGGGAATACACTCGCCACAGGCGGGAGCGCCCGCCGCTGCCGGGAACCGTCATGTACCGTTCTGCCGCCCATTGCCTCACCCTTTCGCTGCTGGCCTTCTGTGCTCCTGCCTTCGGCGCAGGCCAGGCACCGCCCGCCGATGTGGTGACGACCCCGACCATCACCGTGTCGGCCGCACGCGTGCCGACCCCGGAAGAAGTGTTCGCCATTCCCGCGGACCTGCGTGCGATGCTCCAGAAGCAGGTGATCCAGCGCAGCTACTCCCGCGACCAGCGCCTGCAGGCGCTCGTGGAGATGATCTTCGACCAGCACGGGCTGGACCTGCAGTACGACGCCAATGCGACCTACACCGTCAGCGATATCTGGCAGCACCGCCGCGCCAACTGCCTGGCCTTCACCCTGCTGTTCGTAACGCTTGCGCGGGAGGCGGGCATCCAGGCCCGCGTGCAGGAAGTGGGGCAGGTGGTGTCCTGGTACCAGGACCAGGACGCGGGCGTGGTCTACAGCGTTGGTCACGTCAACGCCGGCGTCGATGTCGGCGGCCGCTTCGGTACCGTCGACCTGGATCGCAATGTGCTCTATGACCGCCGCGGGCCGGTTCCCGTCAGCCGTGCGCGGGCATTGGCGCATTTCTACAACAACCGGGGTGCGGAGCGCCTCGCCGACGGGGACTTCGGCGGCGCCCGTGCATTCTTCGACGCGTCCCTGGCTCAGGACAGCGGATTCGCTCCGGTGTGGAACAACCTCGGCGTGCTCGACCACCGCGAAGGCAACAACGAGGCGGCGCGGCAGGCGCTGGATCGATCGCTGCAGCTGGACGGCCGCCAGGATGCCGCACTGACCAATGCCTCCGCGCTGTTCCGCAGCCTGGGCTTGACCGCGCAGGCGCAGTCACTTGAGCGCCGGTTGAAGTCGGTGCAGCGCGAAGACCCGTTCGCGCAGTACATGTTAGGCGCCAAGGCCGAACGGGCCGGCCAGCTGGACCAGGCGATCCGCTATTACCGGCAGGCCGTGCGCCTGTATGACACCGCGCATCAGTTCCACTTCGGGCTGGCGCGGGTCTATTTCCTGGCTGGCCAGCTCAAGCGCGCCGATCGCGAACTGCTGCGTGCACAGGAACTGGGGGGCGCGCCGGAGCAGGCGCGCTACCAGGCCAAGCTGGACAGCCTGGCCCGCTGGCGCGCGCAGCAGCAGGCCAGGCGCTGAAGGCGGTCAGGCCTTCTTGAGGAAGCAGGTCTTCAGGACCAGGCCCTTGATCTTGTCCGAGTTGCCTTCGATGTGCTCGGCATCATCCTCGACCAGGCGGATGTTGCGGATCACGGTGCCCTGCTTGAGCGGGATCGAGGAGCCCTTGACCTTCAGGTCCTTGATCACGGTGACGGTGTCGCCGGCCTGCAGGGTATTGCCGTTGCTGTCACGCACGACCAGGGCGGACCCGGCGCTTTCCTCGGCGGTCCATTCGAAACCGCAGTCGGCGCAGATCCACAGCGCACCATCGGCGTAGGTGTTTTCCAGGGTGCACTGCGGGCAGGCGGGGGCAGAAGACATCAGCAAGTACCTCAAAGTGAATCAACAGCCGCCATTGTAACCGGCTGGCTTCCCCGGCCCTTTTCCGGGCAGGCTCCGGCTGCCCACTGGACCCGGACCAGAACAGCACGCCCGCTGGAACTTGCAGTCGGCGGCGAACTGCAGCAGAGTGCGCGGCCCCTGATCGCCCCCGGAACTCCCCATGCGCCTCGGCATCGACTTCGGTACCAGCAACTCCGCCGCCGCCATCGTGCATGAGGGAAAACTGCTGCCGATCCGCTTCGGCGATGCCGAGCAGTTCCGCACCAGCGTGTATTTCCCCGGCGTGGTGCCCGACCCGGACGACTTCCAGCTCGATGACGGCCAGGAACACCAGCTGCAGCAGATGATCGACAGCGCCGCGCGCGCAGCCCGTGCCGCCGGCCAGGAACGCACGCCACAGGCACTGCGCCGCGAAGCCCTGCGCGCACTGCGCCGGGAATGGATGGAAGCCCGCGCCGGCAAGGAACGCAGCGCCAGCGACCTGCTGCAGAACGCGGTCTACGGCGATGACGCGCTGGAAGCCTATTTCGAGGAACACGAAGGCAACCTGGTGCAGAGCCCGAAGTCGATGCTGGGCTACAACCTGCACCCGCGCGCGAAGCAGACCATCACCGGCATCGCCGCGCACATCCTCGAACATATCCGACTGACCGCCAGCGCCCAGCTCGGCCAGCCGCTGCGCGCGGCCCTGCTCGGTCGCCCGGTGCAGTTCCGCAGCTCGATCGGTGCGGCCGGCAACGACCAGGCGCTGGACATCCTGCGCGAGGCCGCCACCCAGGCCGGCTTCGACCAGATCGATTTCCTCGAGGAACCCGCTGCGGCGGCCATGCATTACCACGCCGAAAGCCGCGAGCGGCACCAGGCGGTGATCGTCGACATCGGTGGCGGTACCACCGACATCGCGCATGCCGAAGTCGGCGGCGACGATGCCCCGCGCATCCACCGCGCCTGGGGTATCGCCCGCGGCGGTACCGACATCGACCTGGCGCTGAGCCTGTCCAGCTACATGCCGCTGTTCGGCCGCGGCATCACCCGCGTGCCGGCCCACCACTACGTGGAAGCGGCCACGGTGCAGGACATGACCCGCCAGCGCGAGTTCCGCCTGCACAAGTACGACCATGTGGACGCACCGTGGGGCGACCGCCTGCAGGCGCTGCAGGACATCGGCAACACCGCGCGGCTGTACCGCGACGTCGAACGCGCCAAGATCGCCCTCAGTGCCGCCAGCGAGCACCGCAGCACGCTGGACTACATTGCCCGCGACCTGCATGCCGACAGCAGCGCCGCCGGCCTGGCCGCTGCCGCTCACGGCTACCTGGAGCAGATCCGGGAACTGCTGGCCCAGGTCCGCAGCGACATCGGGGGCGACCCGGATGCGGTGTTCCTCACCGGCGGCATGTCCCGCGCCGGTTACCTGCGCCAGGCCGTGGCCGAGGCCTTTCCAGGCGCCCGCATGGTCCACGGCGAGCCCTCGCTGGGCGTGGTCCAGGGCCTGGCCTTGGCGGCAGCCAGCCAGGATTAACAAAACGTTACGCGGTCTAAGTTACTCTTGGTTGGCTAGAACTCCGCTGCACCTTCCACCGGCCACGCCGGTGTGTGTCCACGGTGCAGCCTGGCCCGCCCTGCGGGCCTAGCGGCCATGCCTTCCTGGCTCGTTCATGGTCCGCGCAGCACCTGAGCCGCCATCGAGACCCGCTTTGGGCACCCGCCAGGCCCCTGTGGCCTTACAACCTGACGCAGCACCTGCACCCATCGACTGCCGCCGTTGTGACGCGGTCTGTTGCCGGCTGCCCGTGCTGCTGCAGCCCGGCGACCACGTGCCTGGCCAGTTCCTGTCACGCGACACCCACGGCCGTGCCGTGATGGCGCGCAACGAGGAAGGCTGGTGTGCGGCGATCGATCCCTATCACCTGCGCTGCACGATCTATTCGCAGCGCCCGGCGATCTGCCGCCAGTTTTCGATGGGCGGCGATGACTGCCGCCGCGAGCGGCAGGACTACCTGCGCCAGGCCGATGCCTGGGCGCTTTCCTCCCCTTCCACCTGACAGGAGCAACCATGCCCCGCAAGGCAAAGACCCCCGCGAAGGCCAGCAACAGCATCCGCAGCGAACGCAAGGGCGCGGCCGCCAGCACCGTGGTCAGCAGCGATTCGATCGCTTCGGACCTGGCAGCGTTCCGCAAGGCCGGTGGCAAGATCGAAGTCCTCGGCACCACCTGGGCACTGAAGAAGGCCAGCTGACCCAACACTGACCGCGGCGGCGCTGCCGCCGCGGCCTGCCGGATCGCGCTCAGCGGTCCAGGCGTACCCGCACACTGCCCGAATGCGACTGGATGCGGATGTCACCGTCGCCGCCGCCCAGCCGCGTATCGAGGTGGCTGCCCGGCCCATAGCGCGGCCGCTCCACCTGCCCGGCATCGCTGTTGATCGACCCGCTGAAGCTGTTCACCGACAGCTGTGCCGACACCGTGCGCGGCAGGCTCAGCGTGACCGAGGCACTGACCGATTCGACATTGATGCGGCCACCGGGTGCCAATCCGGCTGCTGCCAGATCGATGCTGCCCGAGACGGTCTCCACCGCCAGCCGCTGCAGGCGCCCGGCGTCCACCTCGACCCGGCCGGACACCGTCTGCGCACCGATATCACCGGATACCCCGCCGCCGGCCTCGATCCGGCCACTGACCGTATTCACGTCCAGCTTCGGCGTCTGCAGGCGTGCACTGACGCTGCCACTGACCGTGTTGAGCTTGCTGTCGCCACTGCGGCCAGCTGCGCTCAGGCTGCCGCTGACCGTGTCGGCCTGCAGCCGTCGCACATCGATGCCACTGATGTCCTGGCTGGCGCTGACCGTGCTCAGCAGCAGCTCCACCGAGCGCGGCACGTTCAGCACCAGCGTCGCGCCACCATTGTTGCTGCGGCGCGGATATTCGATCTCCCAGCGCACACGGTTGGCACTTTTCTCCTGCCGCAGCTGCAGGCCGTCGCTGAGCGTGCCGGTGAGCTGCACGTCATTGCGGTCCCAGCCACGCACGGTCACCTTGCCGGCCACGTTGCTCAGCTCGATGCGACCGCCCGCAGCCAGGGTGTGGCGCTCGTCGATGCGGGTGTCGGCCAGCGCTACGGCAGGGGCCAGCAGCAGCGCGACACAGCAGGAAATCAGGGTTCGGGTCATGGGGGTCTCCTCAGGTCGTCAAGCCGGACTCGGCGGCATAGGCCGCCTGCCGGGTCAGTTCCAGCCGCAGCGCATAGGTGCGCTTGAGCTGGCCAAGCAGGTGCGGCGCACGCGGGTCCTGCGCCAGGGCGGCACGGATCTGCGCCGCGCTTTCATCCAGTTCGTGCAGGGCCGGCTGCCATTCCGGCGCCCGTCCATCGGGCAGCGAAGCAACGGCCTGCTGGTACTGCTCGGTCATCGCCGCCGCCTGCAGCTGCAGTGCTGAAGGTACCGGTACCTCCGGCTGCGCATGGCGCCACGGCGCCACGGCGTAGACCGCCAGGCTGGCCGCCAACGCCGCACCCACCGGCAACCACCAACGCCGACGCGAACGGATCGGCAGGGCCACCACGTTGTCGCCCGGTGCAGGTGCCGCCTGCGGCCCACGCGGCGGCAGCTGGGCCGAAAGGCGTGCCCAGCCATCGGTAGGTACGTCGCGCTCGCTTGGCAGCGCGCGTAGCCGTGCCAGTAGATCGTGGTCGGAATCGTGGTCGTGTGTATTCATGTCATGTCTCCCAGCCGTGCGCGCAACAGGCCGCGCGCACGATGCAACTGTGCCTTGGAACTGCCGACGGCCATCTGCAGCTGTTCGGCGATTTCCTGGTGTTTCCAGCCTTCGATGTCGTGCAGTACCAGTACCGCACGTGCCCGTGGCGGCAGCGTCGACAGCGCCCGTTCGAGGTCGCGTTCGGTGCCGGCACAGCGGTCGTGTACCGCCAGTTCCTGCAACCCTCCGTCCACTTCGTCGAGGCTGTCATGGTCCTGCCCGCCGGCACGCCCGCGCAGTTCCATCAGCGCGGCGTTGACGCCCAGCCGGTGCAGCCAGGTCGACAGGGTGCTCTCGAAACGGAAGCCCGGCAGCGCCTTCCATGCCTGCAGGAACGCTTCCTGCAGCGCGTCCTCGGCGCGTGCCTGCTGGCCGCCACACAGCCGCCACAGCACAGCGAATACCCGGGGCGCGTGGCGCCGGTACAGCAGTTCATAGGCCGCGGTGTCGCCGGCGGCGGCCGCCCGCACCAGGGCGGGTTCGTCGACGGCGTCGTTGGCGGCAGGCAGCGCGGGCATGGTGGTGTCGAGCATATCGCTTGGATGCGGCAACCCGGAAAAAGGTTTAGAGCTCATCCACGATCAATGCCATGCAACCTTTTTGATGGCTGCTGCATCCATGGAAGGTCCTTCGCAAAATTGCCGTCCAGGAGTCCTGCCATGTCCAGCCCATCCTGCGCCGCCCTGTTGGTGATCACCGCCTGCTTACTGTTGCAGGCGATGGGCCTGTCACTGCAGCTGCGTCCCGACAATGGCCGCGCCTGCCTGCAGCAGCACCGCCAGGAGCTGGTCTGCCTGGCCTGGACCCCGGCGGTCGAATCCCCCGCACGCGCCGGGTAACATCGGGGGCCGTTTCCCCCTCCGTAGTCGCCCCATGATGTTGTCGCTGAAGGATCACCTGCCCGCCTGGACTCACCCGTGGCTGAACTACGCCGGCGTCGCCGTGCAGATCGTACTGGTGCTGCTGGTTGCGTGGCTCCTGCGCGTGCTCGCCCGTCGCCTGATCCGCCGCTTCGCCGAGCACTACACGCTGCCGCCCGAAATGGTGATGGGTGCACGCCGGATCACCAGCTTCGTGGTCTATTTCAGTGCCCTGCTGTACATCCTCAGCCTGCTCGGCGCGAAGCCGTCGGTGCTGTGGACCGCCTTCACCGGCTTCGCAGCCGTGGGCGCGGTGGCCTTCTTCGCGGCGTGGAGCGTGCTGTCCAACATCTTCTGCACGCTGCTGATCTTCACCACCCGCCCGTTCCGCCTGCACGACTACATCGAGGTGCTGGAGAACGGCGAGAAGCCGGGCCTGAAGGGCCGGGTGATCGACGTGAACCTGATCTACACCACACTGCAGGAGACCGGCGACGGCCACGAGGGCACGGTGCTGCAGCTGCCGAACAATCTGTTCTTCCAGCGCACGGTGCGCCGCTGGCGCGACCCGGCACAGGCCCCCGGTGGCATCCAGGGCGACGGCTGAGGGTGGGGTTTTCGGCAGGGCTGCGCCCTGCACCTGCTCGGAGCAACGGCAACGGCAAAAGCATGCTATCCGTGGGATGGCGGGGTGGGTCCGGTTGAGGGGGACGCTGCAAGTACGTCCATGTAAGCTCGGT
>NZ_VMBJ01000260.1:0-229 GCF_010608305.1 Stenotrophomonas sp. AS012628
ACCTTGACCACCCGCTGCGGGAAGGGAATGCCGATACCTTCCTTGCCCAGCGCGTCGCGGGCCTTTTCGTTGAACATGAACATCACGTCCCAGTAGTCGCCGTTCTTCACCCAGACCCGCAGGGACAGGGTAATCGCGCTTTCGCCGAGTTTGGAAACCACCGCCACCGGTGCCGGGTCCTTCAGAACCCGCGGATCGTCGGCCATGGCCAGGAGAATGTTCTGCGCAT
>NZ_VMBJ01000261.1:0-228 GCF_010608305.1 Stenotrophomonas sp. AS012628
GGTCGACACGGTAGATCCACGCCATGCGTGGATGAATCTGCATCGGAATCGAATATTCGAAATCTGATCGAAATGCAGCCGAGCGTGGGCTCGGCTCTACAAAGAGCGGCCGGCCAAGCGCTTTTACTTTTGCTCTTCTTCTTTCTTCTACGTGGCTGATCGCCAACGGAAACTGGCAGAGGCCGGGTGGGTAGGCTGCGCAGGGGCGTGAGCCGCATGGATGCGGCG
>NZ_VMBJ01000262.1:0-228 GCF_010608305.1 Stenotrophomonas sp. AS012628
TCATGGACGTGTTCACTCGTCGGCTGCTCGACCCGGGCTGCAAGGCACACCCAGCAAGGTAGTACGAAGAACGTCTTCCGGCCGCTCGCTGGCTCGCCCCAGGAACTTGGCCGACCTTTCGGAAGACCCCGGCGCGGCCGGCGAATTCCATTCGCCGGAACCTTGTCCGGAGTATGGCTTTCGATATGCAGGTAGGGACATCTCCTTTCCACCGCACCGACCCCGGAG
>NZ_VMBJ01000263.1:0-228 GCF_010608305.1 Stenotrophomonas sp. AS012628
GCACAACGACCAGCTCGGCCTGATCGACGGCTGGCTGCGCAGCATTCGCGACCTCGCCTACGAATACCGCGAGCACCTGGAGCAGTTGCCGACCGAGGAAGAGCGCGTCGACCGCCTCTGCGAGCTCAACGTGATCCAGCAGGTGGCCAACGTCAGCCACACCAGCATCGTCCAGAACGCCTGGCACCGCGGCCAGTCGCTGTCCGTGCATGGCTGCATCTACGGGAT
>NZ_VMBJ01000264.1:0-228 GCF_010608305.1 Stenotrophomonas sp. AS012628
GCCCTCGTACGAGAGGACCGCGCCCATCGTGGGGACGCGGCGGGTGAGCTTCGCCAGGCCGACCGACCCCACGCGGCCGACCGGTGTCCCTGGGATCCGGGGATCCTCGGGGACGGGGCAGAGCAGGATCTCCTCGATGTCCATCAGACCGTCCAGAGCGTAAAGTAGTGGACCACCACGAGGAGGCGGCCATGGTTAACACGGTCGCCGACGCCGGAGGCCGAATGG
>NZ_VMBJ01000265.1:0-228 GCF_010608305.1 Stenotrophomonas sp. AS012628
GGACCAGGACGCGCCCGCGGGCGCTTAGGAGGAAAAGGATGGACAAGGACGTATCCGGCGCGCTGCGCCGCCTGTTGCTGCTCGCCATGCTCGGACTGCCGCTGGTGGCGGCCGCTGCGGTCGAACCGCAGCGACTGGTGGATGCGGCGCGTGCCCAGGTGGGCGTGACCCTGGGCTACGACCCGGCCTACCGGCAACTGGACTATCCGGGCGGCGACGTGCCGCTGC
>NZ_VMBJ01000266.1:0-227 GCF_010608305.1 Stenotrophomonas sp. AS012628
GTATAGAGCGTGTTGCCCTGCCAGTCGACGCGCATCGGTTCGCGCCACCTGACCTTGTAGTCGGCGAGGTCCTGGTGGGTGATCAGTCCCTTGTCCTGCTGCATCTGTGCCACCAGCAGGTCGGCGGTATGGCCTTTGTAGAACTCGTCCGGTCCCTTGTCGGCGATACGCTCCAGGGTCTTCGCCAGGTCCGGCTGGAGGAACGCCTCGCCGGCCTTCATGTGGCC
>NZ_VMBJ01000267.1:0-226 GCF_010608305.1 Stenotrophomonas sp. AS012628
TGGCCCGTCAGGCCATGCAGGTCGCCATGATGGTCGGCGCGCCGATGTTGCTGGTGTCGCTCGTGGTCGGGCTGCTCGTGGCGGTGTTCCAGGCGGCCACGCAGCTCAACGAGCAGACGCTGTCGTTCATCCCCAAGCTGCTGGCCGTGGCTGCCACGATGGTGCTGGCCGGCCCGTGGATCGTCGCGGTCATCGTCGACTACACGCGCGGGGTGCTGACCAACAT
>NZ_VMBJ01000268.1:0-226 GCF_010608305.1 Stenotrophomonas sp. AS012628
GGTGCTGATAGCGGACGACCATGCCGTCTTTCGTGAGGGATTGGGTCGGATCCTGAGCGATGCGAGCGATATCGAGGTTGTCGGCGAGGCTATCGATGGTGCATCCACCATTGATCTGGTGCGCAATACACCGGCCGACGTCATCGTGTTGGACTTGTCGATGCCCGGCCGCAGTGGCATTGACCTGATCGCCCAGGTTCACAGAGACGTTCCGCAACTCAAGATC
>NZ_VMBJ01000269.1:0-226 GCF_010608305.1 Stenotrophomonas sp. AS012628
GGTGACCCGCGCAGGCGGGTCACCTGCCATGCGGCGGCGTCTCGCAAATTCCGCACCCTCGACGGCTGCTGGCGGCTAGAAGTAGCGGCGGTTTGAAACTCGCCGTCGACGCCGGAAGCCCGTGAGGAAAGCGAGACGACCTTGGAATACCTGGTGTGGTCGCTCCCGTTCGTCGTCGTCGCGGCGCTGATTGCCACGGGACGCGCGTCCTCCACCACGGTGGGGC
>NZ_VMBJ01000027.1:0-58811 GCF_010608305.1 Stenotrophomonas sp. AS012628
ACCGAGCTTACATGGACGTACTTGCAGCGGCCCCCAGCCAACCCACCCTCCCGGCCGACCCCGAGATCCTGCCCTGAACCACCACGGAGGGGCTCCGCCGTTGGCCGGTCCGGCCGAAGGCCCGCCCTCCGCGCGATACAATGCGCACCATGAACACCCCCCAGGACTCCAGCCTCGGTCGCGAGGTCAGTTACCCGTCGCAGTACGATCCCGGCCTGCTGTTCCCCATCCCCCGCAGCGGCGCCCGCGCCGAGATCGGCCTCGACGATGCCGCGCTGCCGTTCGTCGGCCACGACCGCTGGCACGCCTTCGAGCTGAGCTGGCTCGACCCGCGTGGCAAGCCGCAGGTCGCCGTCGCCACCGTGCAGGTGCCATGCACTTCGCCGCGGTTGATCGAATCGAAGTCGTTCAAGCTGTACCTCAACTCCCTCAACAGCACCCGCATCGACAGCGCCGAGGCACTGCGCGAGCGCCTGGTGGCCGACCTGTCGGCCTGCGCCGGTGCGCCGGTCCAGGTCGAGTTCGGCCTGCCGGGCCTGCGTGAGACGCCGCTCGGTGAATCCATCGACGGGCTGGACGTGGAGATCGACTGCTACGGTCCGCCGCAGGCGGACTTCCTGGCCGCCGATGCGGGCGAGGTGGTGGAAGAGACCCTGGTCTCGTCGCTGCTGAAGTCCAACTGCCCGGTCACCGGCCAGCCGGACTGGGCCACGGTCAGCCTGCGTTACCGTGGGCCGAAGATCGACCGTGCCGGCCTGCTGCGCTATCTGGTCAGCTACCGCGAGCACGCCGAGTTCCACGAGCAGTGCGTTGAGCGGATCTTCAGCGAGGTGACTTCGCGCTGCCAGCCGCAGTGGCTGGAGGTGGAGGCCCGCTATACCCGCCGTGGTGGCCTGGATATCAATCCCTGGCGTGCCAGCGCCGGCATCACCGCCCCGGCTGCGACCTACCGCGAACTGCGGCAGTAACCCAGCAGGCGGTTACCGGTCGTGCCGGCCGCTGGCCGGCAACCACGTGGAACCGGTGTCCAGGGCAAGCCGGCCAGCGGCCGGCACGACCGGACACCTTCTCTCCCGATTGTTCAGCCGCCCCCGGGGGCGGCTTCACATCTGCACCATCCCCATTTAACAACCTCCATGGCACCGTGCGAACCACGTAGTCATGCAGACGGGAGTTGTGGATGAGTACCGAGAAGAAAGCCGATTTCTCCGGTGTCAGTGGCAGTGTCGACAGTACCGCCGAGCAGGTGCCGAAGGCGGACTTCTCCGGCGTCAGCGCCTCGGTGGACAGCACCGCAGACGTTGTCAGCGGCGGCACCTATACCGTGCAGAAGGGTGACTCGCTGTCGAAGATCGCCAAGCAGCATCTGGGCGACGCCAACGCCTGGAAAAAGATCTTCGAAGCCAACCGCGATGTGCTTGATGACCCGGACAAGATCTTCCCGGGCCAGACCCTGAAGCTGCCGCCGAAGTAAGCCGGCCATCGAACGCCGTCCGACAATCCCTGGGAGGAACCCCGAATGATCAAGACCACCCCGCTCCAGACCGCCCTGATCGCCGCCCTGCTGGGCAGCGTCGCCTTGGTCGGTTGCAAGAAGAAAGAAGAGTCGACCGACACCAACGCCGCTCCGGCAGCGACCGCCCCGGCCGAACCGGCTGCACCTGCACCGATGACCGGCGCACCGCCGCCGATGGCCGAAGCTGCTGCAGTGAGCGTCTCGGCGGTCACCGTCGGCAAGACCGCAGCCGCCGACAAGTCGGTTGCGACCACGGCATTGTTCGCACCGAAGGACGACGTCATCGTCTCGGTCAAGACCGACGGTGCCGCCAACAATGTCACTGTTGGCGCGAAGCTGACCTACCAGGACGGCCAGGTGGCCGGCGAACAGAACGCCACCCTGAACACCAGCGGTGCGGAAACCACCAACGTCACGTTCAAGAATGCAAAGGGCTGGCCGGCCGGCAAGTACCGCGCCGAGGTCACCGTCGATGGCAAGGCGGCCGGAACGCCGCAGGAGTTCGAGGTCAAGTAAGTCCTGCCGACTCTCTCCCGGCAGGGCTCACGATGGACGCAGCCGCGAGGCTGCGTCCTTTTTTATTGGGCGATGCCCGCTTTGGGGGGCTAGCGGGATACGCTGAACGGAACACGGACAGGTCGGGGGACAGGATGCTCAGCTGGATTGCGCTCACGCTCGCAATGGGACCTGCGAATCTCTGGAGCTACAGTTGCGACCACTTCCTATACGGCGCCTGTGTGCGCGTGCCGACAGGCATGTCCGTGACCTACGAGGCACCTGTTGACTTTGGTCTGCACCGCATCAGGCATGATAGTAGGGAAGTCGCCCTGATCTACGAGGGCGACGCCCCCGAAAAGCCTGCGTCAGGAAGCACGCCGGATCTGCGTTTCACGGACGGCGGATATGCCGTGTCGGGATACGTAAGGTCGGAAGGACGTTCCACCCGGTACGATGTCTACGTTCGGCCCGGATCGTCTGGCGCCGGTTCGCTGCACATCCGAGGTGCTGCAGCGACGGCTGATGAACTCGCCAGCCTGGCCGCCGTCGTTGGGGGATTCCGTGTCTGCAACTTCCAGCAAAGCAAGCGGGCGCAGACGTTGACCTGTCCGAGGCGTGCCGAGTGGGGGCAGCGATTGTCGGAGTGGGTCATGCGTGCCTCCACGAGCGGGAAGTCGAACTAGCCATCAAGCCTCAGCTTCCAGACCGGAAGCGAGCCAACGACGAAACACAGCGGTCCAGTACCGCCGCGTATGGCGCGGCTTTGCCCCGCGCGGCTGAAAACGCGACAATGCAGGGGTTTCCCCGCCGCGCGCCCACCCTGACGGCGACGGGGGAAAGCGACACGGTTGCACGTGGCCCGGCGCTGGCGCCGGCCTTCCCCTGAGCATTGCTACAGAGTCCAAGTCCCCCATGTCCAAGATCCTCTACACGCTGACCGACGAAGCCCCGTTCCTGGCCACCCAGTCGCTGCTGCCGATCGTCGGCGCCTACACCGCCACCGCCGGCATCGTGGTGGAAACCCGTGACATCTCGCTGTCCGGCCGCATCCTGTCGCTGTTCCCGGAACTGCTCAGTGACGCGCAGAAGGTCAGCGACGACCTGGCCGAGCTGGGCCAGCTGGCGACCACCCCGGACGCCAACATCATCAAGCTGCCGAACATCTCCGCCTCGGTGCCGCAGCTGAAGGCGGCCATCAAGGAACTGCAGGACCAGGGTTACCCGCTGCCGGATTACCCGGAAACCCCGGCTGACGACCAGCAGCGCGACTACAAGGCGCGCTACGACAAGGTCAAGGGCAGTGCGGTGAACCCGGTGCTGCGCGAAGGCAATTCGGACCGCCGCGCACCGCTGTCGGTGAAGAACTACGCGCGCAAGCACCCGCACCGCATGGGCGCTTGGGCGTCGGATTCGAAGTCGCACGTCGCGCACATGGCCGCCGGTGATTTCTACGGCAGCGAGAAGTCGGCCACCCTGGCCAACGCCGGTGCGCTGAAGATCACCTTCCACGGCAACGACGGCAGCACCGTCGTGCTGAAGGAAAAGACCGCGGTCAAGGCCGGCGAGATCGTTGATGCCGCGGTGATGAGCCGCAAGGCGCTGGCCGCGTTCATCGCTGAGCAGATCGCCGATGCCAAGGCCCAGGGCGTGCTGTTCTCGCTGCACCTGAAGGCGACCATGATGAAGGTCTCCGACCCGATCATGTTCGGCGTGGCGGTCAACGAGTTCTACAAGGACGTGCTGGCCAAGCATGCCGACGTGCTGAAGCAGGCCGGTTTCGATGCCAACAACGGCATCGGTGACCTAGCCGCGCGCCTGCCGTCGCTGCCGGAAGCCACCCGCGCCGCCATCGAAGCCGACCTGGCTGCCGAGTACGCACAGCGTCCGGGCGTGGCCATGGTCAATTCGGACAAGGGCATCACCAACCTGCACGTGCCGAGCGACGTGATCGTCGACGCCTCGATGCCGGCGATGATCCGCGACTCCGGCAAGATGTGGAATGCCGAAGGCAAGCTGCAGGACACCAAGGCGGTCATTCCGGACCGCTGCTACGCCGGCGTGTACCAGGCCGTCATCGACGACTGCAAGGCGCACGGTGCCTTCGACCCGGCCACCATGGGCTCGGTGCCGAACGTCGGCCTGATGGCGCAGAAGGCCGAAGAGTACGGCTCGCACGACAAGACCTTCCAGATCGCTGCCGATGGCGTTGTCAAGGTCACCGACGAGGCCGGCACCGTGGTGTTCGAGCACGCCGTGGAAGCCGGTGACATCTGGCGCATGTGCCAGACCAAGGACGCGCCAATCCAGGACTGGGTGAAGCTGGCCGTCGAACGTGCCCGCCTGAGCAGCACCCCGGCCGTGTTCTGGCTGGATGCCGCCCGCGCCCACGACGCGCAGGTCATCGCCAAGGTCGAGACCTACCTGAAGAACCACGACACCAGCGGCCTGGACATCCGCATCCTGCCGCCGGTGGAAGCGACCGCGTTCTCGCTCGACCGCATCCGCAAGGGCGAGGACACCATCTCGGTGACCGGCAACGTGCTGCGCGACTACCTCACCGACCTGTTCCCGATCATGGAACTGGGCACCAGCGCCAAGATGCTGTCGATCGTGCCGCTGATGGCCGGTGGCGGCCTGTTCGAGACCGGTGCCGGTGGTTCGGCCCCGAAGCACGTGCAGCAGTTCGTCGAAGAAGACTACCTGCGCTGGGATTCGCTGGGTGAGTTCCTGGCCTTGGCCGCCTCGCTGGAACACCTGGGCAACCGCTACGACAACGCCGCCGCCCGCGTGCTGGCCAAGGCGCTGGACGAAGCCAACGGCCAGTTCCTGGACAACGACAAGTCGCCGTCGCGCAAGCTGGGTGGCATCGACAACCGTGGCAGCCACTTCTATATCGCGCTGTACTGGGCCCAGGCCCTGGCCGCGCAGGACGAAGATGCTGCCCTGAAGGCGCGCTTCGCTCCGCTGGCCAAGGCACTGACCGACAACGAGCAGAAGATCGTTGAAGAGCTGATCGCGGTGCAGGGCAAGGCCGTGGACATCGGCGGCTACTACCGCCCGGACGTGGCCAAGGCCAGCAAGGCGATGCGCCCGAGCGCGACCTTCAACGCCGCGCTGGAGCAGCTGCGCGGCTGATCCATCGCCGTTCGGTCGTGACCCCGGAACCCGCGCTTCGGCGCGGGTTTCTTTTTGGGCGGCCCTATTCGACCCGCGTCCAGAACCGTGACACCCGTCGGCTGTCGGAATGCCGTCAACGAGGCATGAAACTTGCCCACGATGTCCGTCGCAGAACCGATCGGACACCGTCTGCAACCGCTCCCGATCTGAGCAGTCGATCACGACGGCTGCCGCTGGCGATGTCCTAGC
Source organism: Stenotrophomonas sp. AS012628 (assembly GCF_010608305.1). Taxonomy (NCBI): domain Bacteria; kingdom Pseudomonadati; phylum Pseudomonadota; class Gammaproteobacteria; order Lysobacterales; family Lysobacteraceae; genus Stenotrophomonas; species Stenotrophomonas sp. AS012628. The sequence goes on from NZ_VMBJ01000027.1 coordinate 5,381, forward strand.
CTTGGCGACGCGAGGCCACCGGGGAGGTGGCCGCACGGGGAACACGGATGGCACGCGTGCTGGTGGTGGGAACCGACATCCAGGGCGAACAGGCCCTGCTGCAGCGTCTGCGCCTGGCCTCGGCCCTACCTGATGGCCAGATCCGTCGCAGCCAGGACCTGGACGACTGCGACCTGCTGGTCATCCGCGATACGCCGGCGCTGCGCAATGCAGCCCTGCGCATGCGCCAGCAACGCCCGCGACTGCAGTGCTGGATCGAGGATCTGGGGGGCCAGCTGCGCGACGGCGATGGCCATCAGGACATACTTGATGACGGTGCCATCGGCCGCGCCCTGCGCAGGATGCAGTTGGCAGTGGAGCCCCTGGCCATGCACGCACCCGCACCGATCCGTCTTGCCGATGGTGCACACGCCATCACCCGCCTGCTGCGCGAGCGGCTGCCCCTGCGCCAGGGGCAGGCACTGCTGAGTGACGCGGGTGATCCCGTCCTGCTGATGGACCTCGAGCATGACCAGGCCGTGCTGCTGCAGGAACACGCTAGCGCGCTGGTGGAGCGTTTGGCCGATGCCTTCGAACGCCTGCAGCTGGATGCGCTCACGCCGGCTCGCCTGCAGGCCCTGGCCGGCGAGCGGCCACGCCAGCCACTGCGGCCGCTGCTGTGGCAGTGGGCGCAACGCAGCCGCCATTGGCAGGCACTGGACGAACGCCTGCGTGGCGCCTCGGTGAAGCTGCTGCGCTGGCCGGATTTCCGCGTGCTGGGTCACGACCACGATGGCTTCCGCCTGTGTTCGCTGCTGCTCAAGCGCGCGTGCACGGTTGAAGAATGCGCGATGCTGCTCGAGTTGCCGGCTGCGGCGGTGCGCGATTTCATCCATGCCGCCTATCTCTGCGGTTACGCGCAGTTGCAGAGCGCCCCGGCGGCACCGATGACGGCACTACGCGGCAATGGCACCGACGACGGCCTGCTTGCCCGCCTGTGGCGCCACCTGCGTGGGAGCGAGCGCAATGCGTGAGCACAAGGTGGTCGTGCTCGGTGGCATGGGCAGCGGCAAGTCGACACTCGTGCGCAGCATCGCGGCCGGGGCGGTGATCGACACCGATGTGGCCAACAGTGATCGCCTCGGCGCCGACAAGGCCTCCACCACCGTCGCGCTGGACTATGCAGACATCGACCTGCCCAACGGCGAACGCCTGCGTCTCTACGGAACACCCGGCCAGCAGCGCTTTGATTTCCTGTGGCCGATCCTGCTGCAGGGGGCGCGCGGTGCGGTGCTGCTGCTGGACGCGCGCCGTGCCGGGTTGGCCAGCGAGCTGGAGGACTACCTGCAGGTGCTGCAGCCGTTCGCAGCGTCATTGGCGCTGGTGGTGGCGGTCACCCATCTCGACCAGGCGCCGCACGCTACGCTGGACGACTGGGCTGCACGCGCCAGCCTGGATGATCAACCGCTGCCTTTGCTGGCGGTGGATGCCCGCGACCGCGAACAGGGATTGCTGCTGATGGATGTACTGATGAGCGAAATGGAAGCGCACGCACTGGTGGCCGCGCATGGCTGACGGGCAGATGGCGGTGCTGCCCGATGCCGGCCAGCGTGAGCGCCTGCAGCCCCTGCTGCAGGACCTGCAGCAGCGGGTGGAAGGCGTGCGCACGGTAGTGCTGGCCAGTGTCGATGGCTTCGCCCTGGTCAGCGCTGGTGCCGAAGGGCGCGGCGAACGGCTGGCGGCGATGACCAGCGCGATGCTGGCGCTGGCCGCGGCGGTCGGGCGCGAACTGGTGCTTGGGGATCTGCAGACGCTGATGCTGGAGGCCGCAGGCGGCAAGGTGCTGATGCTGGCGATCCAGGCCGAGGGACGTGCACCGCTGCTGCTGATGGCGGCCTGCGACCAGCGCAGCGTGATCGGCCAGGTGCTGTGGCAGAGCAGGGAATGTGGCCAGGCGATCCTGGCCGAACTCGGCGGATCGTGAGCCCGGCCGCAGGGGAACGAGGGGCTCGAACCAACATCGACAAGGGGTGCGACGTGGCTGGATTGAATGAATCGTTGAACGCACTGATGGGCATCGACGGCGCGCAGGCAGTGGCGCTGGTCGACTACGAAAGCGGCATGCTGCTGGGCGAGGCCGGTGCCGGCATGGACATGGAAGTGGCCGCCGCCGGCAACACCGAAGTGATCCGCGCCAAGATGAAGACCGCCGCGTCGCTGAACCTCAACGACAGCATCGAGGACATCCTGATCTCGCTGGGCAAGGCGTACCACATCATGCGCCCGGTGGCGAAGAAGAAGGGCTTGTTCTTCTACATCGTGCTGGACCGTACCAAGTCCAACCTGGCGCTGGCCCGGCGCAAGGTGCAGGACGTGGAGTCCGAACTGGCGATCTGAGCCATTGGCTTCGGTAGAGTCGAGCCCGCCCGACTGCTCTTTGCAACTGTAGAGCCGAGCCATGCTCGGCTGCTTCTGCCTGGATCAGCCGAGCATGGCTCGGCTCTACACAAGCCACCCCACGCCAGCGTATGGTGAAGCCGGTCCTCCCGGGTGAGCCATGCATGTCCGAGCCTGACATCGCTGCCGAGCTGGCGCCGCGCATTGCCGGCGTCATCCGCGATGGTTTCGAGCAGTACCACGCCCGCTTCGCGGCGATCACCGCCCGTGCGCGGCAGCGCTTCGAGCAGCGCGACTGGGCCGGTGCGCGACAGGATGCGGTTGAGCGCATCGCCCTCTACGACCTGTGCATCGCCGAGCAGATGGATGCGTTGCGCCGCCTCGCCGGTGACGCGATCGGCGAGCGCGCGTTGTGGTTGCAGGTGCACGCCGGCTACAGCGCGCTGCTGCAGGGCCTGATCGACGCCGAGCTGTACAAGACCTTCTACAACACGCTGTCGCGGCGCCTGTTCGCTACCCGCGGCGTGGACCCGGCGCTGGAATTCATTGCTTTCGACGTCGAGCCCTCCGATGCCATCACCCATCCCGTCGCGCGGCATACCTATGCCGTCTCGCCGACGCGGCCGGTGGAGGCCCTGCAACGCGTGTTGGCCGACTATCGCTTCGACATTCCTTACGCGCACCAGCTGCGCTGCGCGGCGGCCATCGCCGTGCGTCTGCAGGACGACCTCGCCCATTGGGGTGACACGCCGGTACGCAGCATCGAACTACTCGACACCGTGTTCTACCGCGAGCGCCGCGCCTACCTGGTCGGCCGCGTGTTCGGCGAGCACCGCTTCTCGCCCTGCGTGATTGCCCTGGTCAACGACGCGCGCGGCCTGCGTGCCGATGCGGTGCTGACCCGGCGCCGTGATGTTGCCCATCTGTTTGGCGTGTCGCGCAGCTACTTCCAGGCCGATCTGGGTACGGTGGGCGATGCCGTGGTGTTCCTGCGCAGTCTGCTGCCGGGCAAGCCCATCGATGAGATCTACACCGTGCTGGGCCGCGCCAAGCAGGGCAAGACCGAGCGCTACCGCACCTTCTTCCGCCACTTCAACGAGCACCCGCAGGAGCGGCTGGTGCATGCCGAAGGCACGCCGGGCATGGTCATGGCGGTGTTCACCCTGCCCAGCTATCCGCTGGTGTTCAAGCTGATCCGAGACCGTTTCGTATGGCCCAAGGCGATGTCGCGGCAGCAGGTGGAAGAGAAGTACGCGCTGGTGTTCAACCTCGACCGCGTCGGCCGCCTGCTCGATGCACAGCCCTATCGCCACCTGCGTTTCCCGCGTGAGCGCTTCGCGCCAGCGCTGCTGGACGAACTGCTGCAGCAATGCGCGCAGAGCGTGCGCGTCGATGGCGATGAGGTGGAGATCGCGCTGTGCTATGTGCAGCGCCGCTTCCGTCCATTGAACCTGTACCTGCGCGAGCAGGGCGGTGAGGCGGTGCGCGCGGCGGTACTCGACTACGCGCAGGCGATCACCGACATGGCGCGCAACAACATCTTCCCCGGCGACATGCTGCCGAAGAACTTCGGCGTATCGCGGCACGGTCGCGCCGTGTTCTACGACTATGACGAGCTGTGCCTGGTCAGCGACTGCGTGTTCCGTGCCTGGCCGCAGCCGCGCACACCGGAGGAGGCGATGGCCGACGAGCCCTGGTTCCATGTGGGGCCACGCGATGTGTTCCCCGAACGCTTCGGCCCGTTCATGGGCCTGCCTGCCGGCGAACTGGCGGCGGTGCGCGAGCACTACCGGCACCTGTTCGACCCGGCCTGGTGGCAGGGTCTGCAGGAACGTTTTGCCCGTGGTGACTATCCGGATACGCCGCCCTATGCGGGCGCACACCGGCTGGCCTGAGCCGGCTGTCATGGGTATTGGGACTGAGGTACGCTCGCTGTTCATCACCAAGGATCCGGCAATGATGCGTTCCCCACTGTTTCTCGCCCTCGCGCTGGCCGTCGGTGCCGGCGCCCCCCTGCTTGCAGGCGATGCCACTGCGCAGACCGCACGTGCTGTACGTGCGACTGCGGAAATGAGCATGGTGCTGTCCGGTCATATCGAGGTCACGCCGGAGGGCGCGGTCAGTTCGCTGGTGCTGGACCAGAAAGCCATGGTCGCCCCGAGCATTGCCTCCTTCGTGGAAGGCACCATCGGTGGCTGGCGCTTCGAGCCCACGCTGCGCGATGGCCAGGCGGTGGCCACGAGGGCCCCTTTGCGCGTTCGCCTGCGCGGCAAGGCTGCGGCCGACGGCGGTTATGAAATCAGCATGACCAGTGTCGACTTCAGCGAGTACGATCCGAAGGCCACTGATTCGGTGACCCAGCTGCACATGACACCGCCGCGCTACCCGGAGGCGGCCTACCGAAACGGTGGCCAGGGTGAGGTGCTGCTGCTGGTCAAGGTGGCGCGCGACGGAACAGTGGCCGACGTGGCCGCCGAGCAGGTGAACATGGCCGTGGTCGCATCCGAGCGGACCCTGGCCAAGATGCGCGACATCCTGGCCAGAGCCAGCGTCAGCACCGCCCGCACGTGGACCTTCAAGCCGCCGACCACCGGCGAGGACAGCACCCGGGACAGCTGGACGGTTCGCATCCCGGTGAACTTCGCCCTGAACCATGATTCCAATGCAGAGGCGGAACGTTATGGCCGCTGGCGCGCTTTCATTCCGGGGCCGCGGCAGAGCGTGCCGTGGCACGAGGCGGACCCGGTCGAGCAGGCCGGCAGCGATCTGCTGCCGGAAGGCGGCGTCTACATGGTGGACGCCGCCAAGCGCGGCCTGCGCCTGTTGACCCCGCTGCAACAGAGCTGAGACCCGCTGCGGAGCCGGGCAGCCCGGCTCCGCGTCAATCGGCGTACGGGTAGACCACCACCCGGTTGCGGCCCTGTTCCTTGGCCATGTACAGCGCCTTGTCGGCCAGCCGCAATGCCTGCTCGGCGTCGACATGGAAGCTGGGGAAGTGGGCCACGCCCAGCGATACGGTGATGGTGCCGACCGGTTCGAACGGATGGTCGGCGATGTGCTGGCGCAGGCGTTCACCGGCCTGACGGGCCGATTCAGTACTGATGCCCGGCAGCAGCAGCAGGAATTCCTCGCCACCAGCGCGGCAGAGGATGTCGCTGTCGCGCGAGTAGCGGCGCATCTGGTCGGCGATGTGGACGATGGCGTTGTCGCCGACGTCATGCCCGTAACTGTCGTTGATCGACTTGAAGCGATCGATGTCCAGCGCCAGGATCGCAAACGGAATGCCCTGCACCTGCAGCGCGTCCAGCGCCTGCTGCAGCCCGCGGCGGTTGAGCAGGCCGGTCAGCGGGTCGGTGCGGCTGGCACGGTTGAGCGTGCCGATACGATCCTGCAGGGCATTGAAGCTGTGCAGCACGGCCTGCTTGAGCTGGGCGACCTCGAAGTACCAGGCGCGGATGCCGCTGACATGGTTGATCGCATTGCCGGTGTCCTCGCCGCCCTGCACATTGCGCGCCAGCTGCCACAGCGGCATCGAAATGCGGCGCGCGAACCACCAGGTGACCAGCAGCGACAGCAGGCCGAGCGGAATCGCATTCCAGATCACTGCGGTCATCAACCGTGACAGCGGCTGCAGGGTGGCCTCGGTCGGGCGCTGGGCAATGATGCCCCAGCCAGTGGCCGCCACCGGCGCATAGCCGGCCAGCATCGACACACCACGGTTGTTGCGTACCTGCTGTGCGCCACGCTCCCCGCGCACCACGGCCTTCACCGCCGGGTTGCCGACCACGTAGTCACCCACCCGCTTGCCATCGGCGTGGTACAGCAGGCGGCCATTGCGGTCCACCACGTACAGGTAGGAACCGTCGCGGTAGTAGTGCTTGCCCAGCAGCGTGTGCAGTGCGCTGCGCTGGCGCAGGTACAGGGTGCCGCTTACATAGCCGCGATAGCGACCCTGGCGGTCGAAGATCGGGTGCGACAGCGACACCAGCAGCTTGCCCGTGGCCGACTGGTAGGGATCGCTGATCATCGGCTGGCGCGCCGCCAGCGCCGCGTTGTTGCCGACACTGTGCAGCACCTCACCCTGCAGCTGCAGGGTCTGCGGCGAGGTGGCGATCACCAGGCCGTCGGCGTCCACCACCAGCGAGGAGTTGAAGCTGCTGGACTGCAGCTGCAGGCGGCTGGCTTCATCCTGGGCCTGCTTCGGATCGAGGTCGTCCTCGCCCAGGCGGGTCGCGGCATAGGCCAGCTGCTGCTGCGCGGCCAGCAGGAAGTTCTGGGTGGTCTCGGCCAGCTTGGTGGCATAGACGCGGTTGGCTTCCAGGGTGTTGCCGACCAGCTGGTCGCGCTGCACCCGATAGCTGGCCAGCAGGGTGTTGGCCAGGGCGATGATGGCACTGAGCAGGGCCAGGGCGAGGATCAGCTTGCCCAGGTTGAGGCGGGGAGACAGCGTTCGCATGCGTCGACGGATCCGGCAGGAGGCTGGACCCGACCGGTTCTCCGGAAGGGGCGACAGCGGGAATCGGTGGCCAGGCCGTCAGGGCCGGGCAGGGGCCGGCGGATTATCGCCAAAAGTGGGCGGCGGCGAAGTGAAGTGCGTCGCCCTGCAGGCAAAAAAAAACCTGCCGCAGCGAGCGGCAGGTTTCTTCCGATGCAGCGCCGTGGATCAGCGCTTCATCGAACCGAAGAACTCGTCGTTGGACTTGGTGTTCTTCATCTTGTCGAGCAGGAACTCCATCGCAGCCATTTCATCCATCGGATGCAGCAGCTTGCGCAGGATCCAGATCTTCTGCAGCAGTTCCGGCTCGATCAGCAGGTCTTCGCGGCGGGTGCCCGAACGGTTGATGTCGATGGCCGGGAACACGCGCTTTTCAGCGATACGGCGGCTCAGGTGCACTTCGCTGTTGCCGGTGCCCTTGAACTCTTCGTAGATCACCTCGTCCATCTTCGAGCCGGTGTCGACCAGCGCGGTGGCGATGATGGTCAGGCTGCCGCCTTCTTCCACGTTGCGCGCGGCACCGAAGAAGCGCTTCGGGCGGTGCAGGGCGTTGGCGTCCACGCCACCGGTCAGCACCTTGCCCGAGCTCGGCACCACGTTGTTGTAGGCACGGGCCAGGCGGGTGATCGAGTCGAGCAGGATCACCACGTCCTTCTTGTGCTCGACCAGGCGCTTGGCGCGCTCGATGACCATTTCGGCCACCTGCACGTGGCGCGCGGCCGGCTCGTCGAAGGTCGAGCTGATGACCTCGCCGCGCACGGTGCGCTGCATTTCGGTCACTTCTTCCGGGCGCTCGTCGATCAGCAGCACGATCAGGTGCACGTCCGGGTGGTTGGTGGTGATGGCAGTAGCGACCTGCTGCATCATCATGGTCTTGCCGGCCTTCGGCTGCGACACGATGAGCGAGCGCTGGCCCTTGCCCTGCGGCGCCATCAGGTCGAGGATGCGGCCGGTGATGTCTTCCGACGAACCGTTGCCACGCTCCAGGGTGAAGCGGCGGCGCGGGAACAGGGCGGTCAGGTTCTCGAACAGCACCTTGTTCTTCGACGCTTCGATCGGCTCACCGTTGATGGTGTCGACGATGTTCAGCGCGAAGTAGCGCTCGCCGTCCTTCGGGAAGCGGATGCGGCCGGAGATGTGGTCGCCGGTGCGCAGGTTGAAGCGGCGGATCTGGCTGGGCGAGATGTAGGTGTCGTCCGGGCCGGCCAGGTAGCTGGCTTCGGCCGCGCGCAGGAAGCCGAAGCCGTCCGGCAGGATTTCCAGCACGCCGTCGGCGGCGACGCCGTCACCGTGGCGGGTCAGCACCTTCAGCAGGGCGAAGATCACATCCTGCTTGCGGGCGCGGGCCACGCCTTCGGAGATCTGCAGCTGCTCGGCGATTTCCAGCAGCTTCTGTGCCGGCATGCGCTTGAGGTCGCTCAGCGAGTAGACCGGGAAGCCCTCGGGCACGTTGGCGTGCGGGCGCGGCACGAACGGCTGCTGCTCGCCGCCGTCGTTGGGCAGGCCATCGTCGCGGAAGCGGTTGTTGCGGTCACGGTCGCGGCGGTTGCGGAAGCGGTCGCGGCGGTTGCCCTGGCCTTGCCCCTGGCCCTGCTGGCCGTTCTGGTTGTACGGGTTCTGGCCCTGGTTCTGGCCGCCCCCCTGGTGGTTCTGCTGGCGCGGCTGGCCGGATTCGCGACCCTCACCGCCTTCGCCGCCGCCACTGCTGGCAGGGGCCTCGGCGGCGGGCGCGCTCGGTGCGGGGGCAGCAGCCGGTGCCTCGGGCGCGGCGGCCAGCGGCAGGGTCGGCTGCGCCGGAGCGGCGCTGGTTTCGGCGGCTGCCGGGGCGGCGGCCTTGCTCACGCGGGGCTTGCGCACGCGCTTTTCGGCGGGCGCATCGGCGCTGCCGGTTTCGGAAGTGTTATCGGACAAGAGCGTTATTCCTCGCTTGAAGGTGCGAGCGCCCGGCTGGGGCGGCGAACGTTGGGAATGGGTCTGGAGGAAACTGCGTCCAGAGGGTGCGGCACGCGAACGCGGCCGGATATGCCGACACTATCATCGGCCTGCGGCGCCGTGCAAGGGCTGCCGGGAACAGCATTCATCATGGGCGCGGGGCGCCCGCCGGCAGCCGCGGTCGGCGGCTGCCGGAGAACAGCAGCAATCAGGCCAGGGCCTTGTCCAGCAGGCCGGCCAGCTGGGCCTTGCCCACCGCACCGATCTGCTCGCCAACCTTCTCGCCGTCCTTGAACACGACCAGGTACGGAATCGAACGCACGTGGTACTTGGCGGCCAGCGCACGGTTGTGGTCGACGTTGACCTTGGCGATCTTGGCGCGGCCCTGGTAGGCATCGGCCAGCTCGTCCAGCGCCGGGGCGATCATCTTGCACGGGCCACACCACTCGGCCCAGAAATCGACCAGCACCGGTTCCTTGGAATTCAGCACTGCACTATCAAAGTCGGCGTCGCCGACATGTACAACCTTGTCGCTCATCTTGGTTTCTCGTCTTGGATTGCACCCGGCCATGCCGGAGGTGGGTGAACTGGGCCATGCCCGGTGGCGCGACCCTCGTCGTTGCCTCGCGGCGCACTGCCGCGGTGCGTTCGGCGGGATGCCTGGACGCTCACGGCCGGCAGTGTACCCCTATCGCAGGGCAGGGACAGGCGCCGGCTGGAACCCAGCGTATCGTGATCGCTTCGATGCCTGGTATGTGTCGGATTTCACTGTCTTCCTGTACATGGGGCTGGCAGTGGGCGACACCAGCGGGCCTGGCAGGGCCGTTCAAGTCCGGTGTGGCTGGGTGAAGGGCGCCGTCTCTTGACTTTATGAGACAGGTCATTCCGGTTTGCTGGCCCGAGTGCGTTAAACTGGGGCATTGTGCGGCGCGCGGACCGGGTGGTCCCAGCCTGCCAACCCGCCGCAGGGGCCGCAGTTTGCGACGGTGCCCCTAGACGCTGAAGTGCCAGCCGCCCCACGGGCCGGCGGCCATACCAAGACGGACTCATGAGCGACAAACCGCTGACCGATTTGACCTTTTCCTCCTTCGAGCTGCACCCGGCCCTGCAGGCCGGTCTTGAAGGAGCCGGATTCACCCGTTGCACCCCGATCCAGGCGCTGACCCTGCCCGTCGCGCTGCCCGGTGGTGATGTTGCCGGCCAGGCTCAGACCGGCACCGGCAAGACCCTGGCCTTCCTGGTCGCTGTCGTGAATCGCCTGCTGACGCGTCCGGCCCTGGCCGACCGCAAGCCGGAAGATCCGCGCGCGCTGATCCTCGCCCCGACCCGCGAACTGGCCATCCAGATCCACAAGGATGCGGTCAAGTTCGGTTCCGATCTGGGCCTGCGTTTCGCGCTGGTCTACGGCGGCGTGGATTACGACAAGCAGCGCGAACTGCTGCAGCAGGGCGTGGACGTGATCATCGCCACCCCGGGCCGCCTGATCGACTACGTGAAACAGCACAAGGTGGTGTCGCTGCACGCCTGCGAGATCTGCGTGCTGGACGAAGCCGACCGCATGTTCGACCTGGGCTTCATCAAGGACATCCGCTTCCTGCTGCGCCGCATGCCCGAGCGCACCACCCGCCAGACCCTGCTGTTCAGTGCCACCCTCAGCCATCGCGTGCTGGAGCTGGCCTACGAGCACATGAACGAGCCGCAGAAGCTGGTGGTCGAAGCCGAGACCATCACCGCCGCGCGCGTGCGCCAGCGCATCTACTTCCCGGCCGACGACGAGAAGATCCCGCTGCTGCTGGGCCTGCTGTCGCGCAGCGAAGGCGCGCGCACCATGGTCTTCGTCAACACCAAGGTGTTCGTCGAGCGTGTGGCGCGTTCGCTGGAAAAGGCCGGCTACCGCGTGGGCGTGCTGTCCGGCGACGTGCCGCAGAAGAAGCGTGAGAGCCTGCTCAACCGCTTCCAGAAGGGCCAGCTGGAAATCCTGGTGGCCACCGACGTGGCTGCGCGCGGCCTGCACATCGACGGCATCAAGTACGTCTACAACTACGACCTGCCGTTCGATGCCGAAGACTACGTGCACCGCATCGGTCGTACCGCGCGCCTGGGTGAAGAGGGAGACGCGATCAGCTTCGCCTGTGAGCGCTATGCAATGGGCCTGCCGGACATCGAGGCCTATATCGAGCAGAAGATTCCGTCCGAGCCGGTGACCAAGGAACTGTTGACCCCGCTGCCGCGCCCGGAACGCCCGGCCCCCGCAGCAGGCGAGGAAGGCGAGGACAACGAAAGCGTCGGCCAGATCTTCCGCGAAGCGCGCGAAGCCCGCGCCGCCGAGGAAGAGCGTCGGGGCGGTGGCCGTAGTGGCGGCCGTTCAGGCGGTGGTGGCCGTGGTGGTCGCGACGGTGAGCGCAGCGGCGAGCGCCGTTCGCGTGGCCCGCGCAAGCCGCGCGTGGAGGGCGAACAGGGCGCTGCCGCCCCGGCCGCCGGTGCCGAAGGCGCCGTTGCCCAGGCCCCGCGTCCGCCGCGCCCGCCGCGCGCCGAAGGCGCACCGGAAGGTGCGGTGGACGGCGAGCACAAGCCGCGCAAGCGCCGTCGTCGTCGCCACGGCCGTCCGGTCGAAGGTGCCGAGGGCGTGCAGAGCGCTGCCGGCAATGGCGCCAGCCCGGTCACCCCGGTGCAGGTGGTGGCCAAGCCGGTGCGTACCGCCGCTGATACCGGTGATTCGTTCCTGACCCGCATCGGCCGCAAGATCCGCCGGATGCTGTCGGGCAACTAAGCCGCCGATGGTGGGTGCGGACCTTGGTCCGCACTGAGCCGAGCATGGGCTCGGCTCTACAGCCCCCATGCCGCCCTGTAGAGCCGAGCCTACGCTCGGCTGCTCCCGCGGCTATCACCAATCGCGCCACCATCTCCACGACGTCGCGCCGGTCCTGCATAATCGGGGCATGAGTGTCCTGCGCTTCGACAATGTCAGCAAACAGTACGCCGGTGGCCACGAGGCACTGACCGATGTCAGCTTCGAGGTCGCGCCGGGCGAGATGCTGTTCGTCACCGGCCATTCCGGTGCGGGTAAAAGTACGCTGCTCAAGTTGATCCACCTCGACGAGCGGCCCAGCCGCGGCGCGGTGGTGTTCGACGAGCGCAACCTGCTGAAGGTGCGCGGCGGCGACGTGCCGCGCCACCGACGCGCGGTGGGGGCGGTCTATCAGGACCACCGCCTGCTGATGGACCGCTCGATCGCCGAGAACGTTGCACTGCCGCTGATCCTGCGCGGTACCCGCCGTAGTGACATCAACAAGCGCGTGCGCTCGGTACTCGAGCGGATGGGGCTGGGCCATCGCGAGAAGGCGCTGCCCTCGCAGCTGTCGGCCGGCGAGCAGCAGCGCGTCGGCATCGCCCGCGCCATCGTCGGCGAACCCAAGCTGCTGGTGGCCGATGAGCCGACCGGCAACCTCGACCCGACCCTGGCCGCGGAGATCATGGCCCTGTTCGCCGAGCTGCCCTCGCGCGGCACCAGCGTGCTGGTGGTCAGCCACGATCTGCCGCTGCTGCGTCGCATGCGCAAGCGCGTGCTGATCCTTGACCACGGCCGGCTGGTGGATGACATCTCGCCGCAGGACCTGGCGGAGTAACGCATGGCGAAGAACGAAAACAGCGAAGCCGCCGCGCCCTCGCGCGTGGGCGTCTGGTTCCAGCACCACGTGCACAGCGTGGTGTTCAGCCTTGGCCGCGCCTGCCGCAAGCCGTGGGCGACCCTGCTGACGGTGATGGTCATGGCGCTGGCACTGGCCCTGCCGCTTGGACTGTCGATCGCGCTGGACAACCTCAAGCAGTTCGCCGGCAGCGTGCAGCAGTCGCGCGACATCAACGTGTTCCTGAAGGGCAACGTCGATGGTCCCGGCGCACTGCGCCTGGCCGGCCGGCTGCGCGACCGCGACGACGTGGCCGAAGTGAAGGTGCGCACGCCCGAGCAGGGCCTGCAGGAACTGCGCGATGCCGGCCTCGGTGAGGCGATCGACGCACTCAACGACAATCCATTGCCCTCGCTGCTGGTGATCACCCCGGGCCAGGGCAAGGACGACGCACGCCTGGCGCGCGCGCTGGAGAGCCTGCCCGAGGCCGACCTGGTGCAGCACGACGCACTGTGGCGCCAGCGTCTGGATGCCTGGCTGGCGTTCGGCGCACGGCTGGTGCAGGTGCTGTCGGTACTGCTCGGCGTGGGCGCCGCGCTGGTGGTCGGCAACACCGTGCGCCTGGATATCCAGGCGCGTCGCGAAGAGATCGGCGTGCTGCAGCTGCTCGGCGCCAGTGATGGCTTCATTCGCCGCCCGTTCCTGTACCTGGGCGCGTGGTATGGACTGGGTGCCGGCGCGGTGGCGCTGGCCCTGATTGCTGCGGCCGGCGCCGCCCTGCGCGTGCCGCTGGCCGAACTCTCGCGCAGCTACGGCAGCCCGTTCGTGCTGCATGGCCTGGACCTGCTGCATGGCAGCCTGGTCCTGCTCGGCACGCTGCTGCTGGGTTGGCTGGGCGCGTGGCTGGTGACCGGCCATTTCCTGCGCCAGACCCGCCCGACCGACACCTGAGACCGGCATGCAACCGCAAGCGCTGAAGCACCTTGAAGGGCCCGCGACGCGGGTGATGGTGGTCGACGGGTCGAAGCTGGTCCGCAAGCTGATCGCCGACGTCCTGCAGCGTGACCTGCCTGGCGTGGAGGTGATCGGCTGCGACAGCATCGAAGACGCGCAGCAGGCGCTGGCGCAGGGCCCGGTCGACCTGGTGACGACCTCGCTGACCCTGCGCGATGGCGACGGCCTGGCGCTGGCGCGGATGGTGCGCGAAGCGGCGGGCCAGGCCTATGTGCCGGTGATCGTGGTCTCCGGCGATGCCCAGCAGCACCTGGAGCAGCGCCGCTTCACCGAGTACGTCACCGACTATTTCGACAAGGCGCTGGGCCACGAGGCACTGGCGACCTTCGTCCGTGGTTATGTGCAGCCGCAGACCATTCCCGGCGCCACCATCCTCTATATCGAGGACAGCCGCGTGGTCGCCGAGGCCACCAAGCGCATGCTTGAGCGACAGCAGTTGAACGTGCTGCACGTGGTCAGCGCCGAAGAGGCGTTCACCCTGCTCACCGCCGAGTCGCTGGGCCGCAGCCGCCACCGCATCGACCTGGTGCTGACCGACGTCACCCTGAAGGGCGAGCTGAGCGGCCGCGACGTGGTGCAGCGCGTGCGCGTGGACTTCGGCTACGGCAAGCGCCGCCTGCCGGTGCTGGTGATGACCGGCGATGGCAACCCGCACAACCAGACCGGGCTGCTGCAGTCCGGCGCCAACGACCTGGTGCTCAAGCCGATTGAAGAACGGCTGCTGGTCACCAAGGTGCTGTTCCAGCTGCGCCTGGCCCGATTGAACGATGGACCCCTGATTCGATGATGGATGAAGTAGCCGGCACCCCGACGATCCAGCTGGAACCGAGCTGGAAACAGCATGTCGGCGATTACCTGATGCAGCCGCAGATGCGTGAGCTGTCCAGCTTCCTGCGCCAGCGCAAGGCCAGTGGTGCGGCGGTGTTCCCGCCCGGTCCGCAGATCTTCGCCGCGTTCGATGCCACGCCATTCGAGCAGGTGAAGGTGGTGATCCTCGGCCAGGACCCGTACCACGGCCGTGGCCAGGCGCATGGCCTGAGTTTCTCGGTGCCGCCGGGCGTGCCGGTGCCGCCGTCGCTGCTGAACATCTACAAGGAAATCGAGAGCGATCTCGGTATCCCGCGCCCGGACCACGGCTGCCTGATCCCGTGGGCGCAGCGCGGCGTGCTGCTGCTCAATGCCGTGCTGACCGTGGAAGAGGGCAAGGCCGGTGCGCACCAGGGCCGTGGCTGGGAGGGCTTCACCGACCACGTGGTGGACGTGCTCAACCGCGAGCGCGAAGGCCTGGTGTTCATGCTCTGGGGCGCCTATGCGCAGCAGAAGGGCAAGGTCATCGATACCCGTCGCCATCGCGTGCTGAAGTCGCCGCACCCGTCGCCGTTGTCGGCCCACCGTGGCTTCCTGGGTTGCCGGCATTTCTCGATGGCCAACGAGTACCTGCAGCGTCGCGGCCAGGCCCCGGTCGACTGGTCGCTGCCGCCGCGTTCGGCGCTCTGAGCGGCGGTGCCGGTCCGGGGCTGAACGCCGGGCAACGTTTCCGGCCCTGAATGGGCGTCCGGGGACGGCCTGTTCAGCTAACCTTGACCGGAATCGGCCGGTTTCCGGCAGGTAATTGCTTGAATTCCAAGGGATTGTGAATCCCGAAAAGCGCGCTCGCCACTGTCATCAAATCGCGCTACGGTAGGGCTCTGTTTGGGACCAGTGTTGCATCAATAGGATGCTGGAACTTTTTCCTCCTTTAGCAGTCCAAATCCCGGACTGCTAAGATGGGTGCCTATGAGCCAGAACACCTCTACTGCCCTTGTGGCAAACAATCTCCCGATTCCCAGTGCGCTCGGTTCGCTGGACGCCTACATCGGTGCCGTGCACCAGATCCCGGTGCTGTCGGTCGATGACGAACAGGACCTGGCCCGTCGCTTCCGCGACGGCAACGATCTGGACGCCGCCCGCGAGCTGGTGCATTCGCACCTGCGCTTCGTGGTGCACGTAGCCCGCGGCTACAACGGCTACGGTCTTGCACTGGGCGACCTGATCCAGGAAGGCAACATCGGCCTGATGAAGGCGGTCAAGCGCTTCGACCCGGACATGGGCGTGCGCCTGGTCTCCTTCGCCGTGCACTGGATCCGTGCCGAGATGCACGAGTTCATCCTGAAGAACTGGCGCATCGTGAAGGTCGCCACCACCAAGGCGCAGCGCAAGCTGTTCTTCAACCTGCGCAAGTCGAAGACGCGCCTGGGCTGGATGAACGCGGCGGAAGTCAGCGCCGTCGCCAAGGACCTGAACGTGTCCGAGCGCGAGGTCATGGAAATGGAATCGCGCCTGTCCGGTCGCGATATCGGTTTCGATGCGCCGACCGACGAGGACAACGAACACGCGCCGCCGTCGCCGGCCGCGTTCCTGGTTGCCAACGACGAAGATCCGTCGATGGCCTACGAACGTGCCGACAGCGAAGACAACCAGATGCAGCTGCTGCGCGAAGGCCTGGCCGAGCTGGATGCGCGTTCGCGCGACATCATCCGCCGCCGCTGGCTGGATGCCGACAGCAAGGTGACGCTGCAGGAACTGGCCGACGAGTACGGCGTGTCGGCTGAGCGCATCCGCCAGGTCGAGGCGAACGCGCTGAAGAAGATGAAGGCGCTGTTCACCGCGTAAGGCGGGATGGCGTTGAAGCAATGAAAAGGCCCGGCACTGCCGGGCCTTTTTCGTTTGTGGGGCTTAGCCACGCATGGCGTGGCTCTACTCTGACGCCAGAGCGGTGATTGTGCCGACCGGGTCATGTGCTGGATGCTGATGTTCACGCCGTACCACGCAGTGGCACGGTATGATCATGCCACGCGTCTTCCGCACACGAAGTTTCAATCGCAGTATGCGTAGGACCACCCTGTCCGACGCTGCGCTGTACCGGTCGGTACGTGAAATGGAAGCGGGTCTGGTGGATGCTGATCTTGGCGGCGGAATCTTCAAGAAGCGCGTTCCGTTGCCGGGGCGAGGAAAGCGTGGGAGCGTTCGAATCATCGTCGCCACACAGCGAGGCGGGCATTGGTTCTTCCTTTTCGGCTACGAGAAGAATGAACGTGCTGCGATCACGAATGCGGAACGGGATGCGCTGCAGTTGTACGCATCGGAGTTCCTGAGAATGAGTACGGCGCAGCTGAATCGCGCCGTGGAGTACGGGGATCTACAGGAGATCGGCCATGACGAAGACCCCTGAGCGACGGCGCGCGAAAAGTGCGCTTCTTGAAGCGGTGCATGATGCTGCTGTGAGTCTGCACGCGCATGGCTTCATCGACAAACGTCGGTTGAGCAGCTACGAAGCACTTTGCCTTGAGCCGGTCCCTGAGTACAGCAGTGCCCAGATCCGTGCCCTGCGTACGTCACTGCAGCTCAGTCAGCCGGTCTTTGCGGGGGTTCTCAATACCAGCGTTTCCACCGTACGCAGCTGGGAGCAGGGCGAAAAGAAACCCAGCGGACCGTCACTGAAGTTGCTTAACCTGATTGATCGGAAGGGTCTCGAAGCAGTCCTGTAAAGCAAAGGCCCGGCAATGCCGGGCCTTTGCTTTACCGTGGTATTCAATCCGCGCCATGCATGGGAGCGGGGGAGCCTCACCCCTCGCGTGCGATCGCGCGCCAACCAATGTCGTTGCGGTGGAATTCGTTGGCCCAGGTCACCTTGGCCACGCCGGCATAGGCGTTGGCCTGCGCGTCGCGCACGCTGTCACCCAGCGCCGCCACGCACAGCACGCGGCCGCCGGCGCTGACCACCTGGCCCTGCGCGTCCAATGCAGTCCCCGCATGGAACACCTTGGCACTGGCCGGCACGTCGTCCAGGCCGGAAATCACGTCACCGGTGATCGGCGCTTCCGGGTAGGGCTTCGCGGCCAGCACCACGCCCAGCGACGGGCGTGCGTCCCACTGCGCCTGCACCTGGTCCAGGCGGCCATCGATGGCGGCTTCCACCAGCTCGACCAGATCCGACTGCAGGCGCAACATCACCGGCTGGGTTTCCGGGTCGCCGAAGCGCACGTTGAATTCGATCACCTTCGGCGCGCCGCTGGCGTCGATCATCAGGCCCGCGTAGAGGAAACCGGTGAACGGGATACCGTCGGCAATCATGCCCTGCACGGTCGGGTTCACCACCTCGCGCATCACGCGTGCATGCACCTCCGGCGTCACTACCGGCGCGGGCGAATAGGCGCCCATGCCACCGGTGTTCGGGCCGGTGTCGCCGTCGCCGACGCGCTTGTGGTCCTGCGAGGTGGCCATCGGCAGCGCATGCACGCCGTCCACCATCGAAATGAAGCTGGCTTCCTCACCATCGAGGAACTCTTCGATCACCACGCGCGCACCGGCATCGCCGAACGCGTTGCCCGACAGCATGTCACGCACGGCATCTTCGGCTTCGGCCAGGGTCATCGCCACGATCACGCCCTTGCCGGCAGCCAGACCATCGGCCTTGACCACGATCGGCGCGCCCTTCTCGCGGATGTAGGCCAGGGCGGCATCCACCTCGGTGTGCACGGCATAGAACGCGGTGGGGATGTTGTGGCGGGCCAGGAAGTCCTTGGCGTAGGCCTTGCTGCCTTCCAGCTGCGCGGCGGCGGCAGTCGGCCCGAAGATGCGCAGGCCGGCGGCGCGGAAGCGGTCGACCACGCCGGCCACCAGCGGTACTTCCGGGCCGACCACGGTCAGCGCCACGCCTTCGGCCTGGGCCAGCGCCAGCAGGCCGTCGATGTCGGTCACTTTCACCGCCACGTTGCGGCACTTGTCTTCGCTGGCGGTGCCGGCGTTGCCGGGCGCCACGATCACTTCGGTGACACGGGAGGACTGGGCCAGCTTCCATGCCAGGGCGTGTTCGCGGCCGCCAGAGCCGATGACAAGTACGTTCATCACGAGATTCCAGATTGCGTGGGAAGGGAAGATCGATATCCCCGGCGGCGCGCGTGGCTCACTCGCAGCCTTCGCGTCGCAGTGATTCGGGGAAGGAATAGGCCCAGGTCTTCGGGTCCAGGGTAAAGCGGTGTTCCTGCCGGACCTGCTTGCCACCGCAGGTGGTGCCGGTTTCCTCGATCAGCAGCGGCCAGATGCGCGCGCTGCGATCGCTGTCGTCGAAACGCAGGGCGAAATCGATGCTGAAGCGACGGGTACGGCAGTCCTCGACAGTCTCCGGGTCGCTGCTGGCGCCCAGGTTGTCGCACTCGTACTGGGCGTCATTGTCGATATGGCTGCGCACGCTGCCACTGGACACCAGGCCGTTCGGGCCTGGCAGGATCAGCGACTGCGAGAGCAGCGAGAAGCCCTGCCCGAACCAGCCGTCCTCGACGCGGAAACCATAGAAGTCGCTGCCTGCGCGGATGATGCTGGCGGTGCCGGGCTGGCCGCCGCTGCCAAAGCGTTCGCCAGTCAGTTCACTGGTCACGTCGAAGCCCTCGCCCTTCGGATGCAGCACGAAGAAGTCGATCATGCCTGCGTCGATGTGCGCGCCTTCGGACAAAGCACCGCAGACCGCCAGCAACTGCTGCCAGCTGTCACCGCTCACCACCGGTTGCTCGGCGCAGACGTGCCAGTCCATCGGGCGGGTTTCGCCGTCGTCGTTCCAGCTGCCGTGCCATTGCCCCGAGAGCCTGGCGTTCTTGCCGTAGCGCTGGACCAGGAAGGCCTGCAGCCGCGCGGTGCGGCTGACCTGCGCCGTTGGCTCGGCAGGGGCCGCGGGGGCGGCCTGCGGCCACGGCGCAGGCGCGGGAGCCGCTGCAGGCTTGCACCCGGCCAGCACGGCCGCGCCCGTGAGGGCGAGCACGGCCAGCGGTTTCATCGAAACTGCGGACATCCGTGTCGCTCCAGGATCAGTGGCGGAAGTGGCGCACGCCGGTGAACACCATGGCCAGGCCGTGTTCGTCGGCGGCGGCGATCACTTCGGCATCGCGCATCGAACCGCCCGGCTGGATCACCGCCTTGATGCCGGCGGCAGCAGCGGCGTCGATGCCGTCGCGGAACGGGAAGAACGCGTCGGAGGCCATCACCGAACCCTCGACCACCAGGTTCGCATCGGCGGCCTTGATGCCGGCGATGCGCGCCGAATAGACGCGGCTCATCTGGCCGGCGCCGACACCGATGGTGCGGTTGTCCTTGGCATAGACGATCGCGTTGGACTTCACGAACTTGGCCACCTTCCAGGCGAACAGCAGGTCGGTGAACTGCTTGTCGGTCGGTGCCAGCTTGCTCACCACCTTCAGCTCATCGCGGGTCATGCCGCGGTTGTCCGACGACTGCAGCAGCAGGCCCGAGCCGACGCGCTTGCTGTCGAAGTTGTTCAGGCCGTCGCCGTGCGGGATGCGCAGCACGCGCACATTGGCCTTCTTCTGCGCGTACTCCAGCGCGGCCGGCTCGTAGTCCGGGGCGATCAGCACTTCGACGAACTGGCGGTCCAGGATCACCTTGGCGGTGGCGGCGTCCAGCGGCGTGTTGAAGGCGATGATGCCGCCGAAGGCGCTGGTCGGGTCGGTGGCGTAGGCCAGCTCGTAGGCATCGCCGTTGCCGGCACCGACGGCCACGCCGCACGGGTTGGCGTGCTTGACGATCACGCAGGCCGGCGCCTCGAACTGTCGCACGCATTCCCACGCCGCATCGGCGTCGGCCAGGTTGTTGTAGCTCAGTTCCTTGCCCTGCAGCTGCTGGAACGTGGCCAGCGTGCCCGGCACCGGGTACAGGTCGCGGTAGAAGGCGCCGCTCTGGTGCGGGTTCTCGCCGTAGCGCAGGTCCATCACCTTCACGAAGGTGGAGTTCATCTGCGCCGGGTACTCGGCACGGGCCGGCACGGCGGCGTCGGTGGCGGTGACCGCCGACAGGTAGTTGCTGATCGCCGCGTCGTACTGGGCGACGCGGTTGAACGCGGCCACCGAGAACGCAAAGCGGGTGGCGGCCGACAGCTGGCCGTCGTGGGCGTCCAGCGAGGCCAGCAGTTCGGCGTACTGCGACGGGTCGGTGGCCACTGCCACGCGGGCGAAGTTCTTGGCCGCCGAACGCAGCATGGCCGGGCCGCCGATGTCGATGTTCTCGACCGCATCGGCCAGGGTGCAGTCGGCCTTGGCGGTGACCGATTCAAACGGGTACAGGTTCAGCACCAGCAGGTCGATGGCGCCGATGCCGTGCTCGGCCATCACCGCATCATCCAGGCCCGAACGGCCCAGCAGGCCGCCGTGCACCATCGGGTGCAGGGTCTTGACGCGGCCGTCCATCATTTCCGGGAAACCGGTGACGTCGGCCACGTCCTTCACGGCCAGGCCCGCATCGCGGATTGCCTTGGCGGTGCCGCCGGTGGACAGCAGCTCCACGCCGCGTGCCGCCAGCGCAGTGGCCAGCTCGACCAGACCGGTCTTGTCGGAAACGGAGAGGAGGGCCCGGCGGACGGGCAACAGATCAGCAGTCATGGGACAGAATCGGCAGCGGAGCGGGGCCGATATTGTAGGCGGTGGGGGCCCGTGGCGGGCGCTGGAAGGGGTAATTTGCCGTGGCAATCGGTGTAAGGCCGGGTCGGGCACACCGATCCGGCCCGATCCGGAGTCTGGGCTGCGGACCAGAGCCGGGTTGTCGGAATCTGCCAACGATGGGGTAGGCTGTGCCCGCACTGCCAAGGATCAGCGGGTACGGATCATGTCGATCTATGCATTGAAGGGACGTTTCCAGGACCTGTTGCGTCCAGCCGTACGCGGTCTGTTCCGCATGGGGATCACTGCCAATACGGTGACCGTGGCCGCCGCCGTGGCCTCGCTGCTGGTGGCCGCGGCCGTGTGGTGCTGCGCGCCGACCCAGCCTCTGCTGTACCTGCTGCTGCCGTTGTGGATGCTGCTGCGCATGGCGCTCAACGCCGTGGACGGCATGCTGGCGCGCGAATTCGGCCAGCAATCGCGGCTGGGCGCCTATCTGAACGAAGTGTGCGATGTGATCGCCGATGCGGCGCTGTACCTGAGCCTGCTCAGCGTACCCGGCGTGCGCCCGGAGGCGCTGTGGCTGCTGGCCTGGACGGCGGCGCTGAGCGAGTACGCCGGCGTGCTGGGGCTGATGGTCGGTGCCAGCCGCCGCTATGACGGCCCGATGGGCAAGAGCGACCGCGCCTTCGTGATCGGTGCGCTGGGCTTGCTGCTGGCCTTCGGCTGGGGCGGTGCACTGACGGTCAGCGGCGTGGCTGCAGCCATGGCAGTGTTGTGCGTGCTGACGATGATCAACCGCGTCCGTCGCGGACTGCGGGAAGCGGCGGTTTCGCCGAATTAATCAAGCAGATACAAAAAGACAATCAGGAGATTGCATGCGTCAGGCGCAGGAACGGGAATTCCACAGCTTCGACCAGGTACCGCTGTTCTACCGGTACTGGGCGGGCACCACCGCAACCCCGGCCACCAGGGCCATCGTGCTGCTGCACCGCGGCCACGAGCACTCCGGCCGGGTCACCCACCTGGTCGATGAGCTGGACCTGCCCGACACCGCCTTCTTCGCCTGGGATGCGCGCGGCAATGGCCGTTCGCCGGGCGCACGTGGCGATGCACCGGGCTTCCCGGCGCTGGTGCGTGACCTGGACAGCTTCATTGCCCACATCGGCGCCGAGCACGGTATCGCGGTGGAAGACATCGTGGTGATCGCGCAGAGCGTGGGGGCGGTGGTCGCCGCGACCTGGGTGCACGATTACGCGCCGCGCCTGCGTGCGCTGGTGATGGCTTCGCCCGCCTTCAAGGTGAAGCTGTACGTGCCGTTCGCACGCGCTGGGTTGGCGCTGATGCAGAAGCTGCGCGGCAATTTCTTCGTCAACAGCTACGTCAAGCCGCAGTGGCTGACCCACGACCCGGCACGGGTGGAAAGCTATCGTACCGATCCGCTGATCACCCGCCCGATCTCGGTGCGCGTGCTGCTGGGCCTGTACGAAGCGGCCGACCGCATCGTCGCCGATGCGCAGGCGATCAGCGTGCCGGTGCAGCTGTTGGTGTCCGGCTCGGACTTCGTCGTGCATCGTGGCCCGCAGGACCGCTTCTACGAGCGCCTGTCCAGCCCGATCAAGGAGCGCGTGCACCTGCCGGGCTTCTTCCACGACACGCTGGGCGAACGTGATCGCGCGCCGGCACTGGCGCGCATCCGCAGTTTCATCCAGACGCGCTTCGCCGAACCCCTGCGCGAGTTGTCGCGTCGTGACGCACACCGGCATGGTCCGACCTTCGAGGAATCGGAGATCCTGGCCTGGCCACTGGAACGCAACAGCCTGGCCGACCTGCGCTGGCGCGTGGTGCGTGGCGGCCTGCGTTTCGGTGGCACGTTGTCCGAAGGCATCGCGCTGGGCCTGCAGACCGGTTTCGATTCCGGCAGCACGCTGGACTACATCTATCGCGACCAAGCGCGTGGCAAGGGCCCGCTGGGCCGCATGGTCGACCGCAACTATCTGGATGCAATCGGCTGGCGCGGCATCCGTGTGCGCGGCCAGCACCTGCAGGAACTGCTGCGCGATGCTGCGCAGCGACTGCGCGGGCGGGGCACGCCGGTGCGCGTGCTGGACGTGGCCGCCGGCCATGGCCGCTATGTGCTGGAAGCGCTGGGCCAGGGCGAACAGCGCGCCGACCGCATCGTGCTGCGTGATTTCAGCGATCTGAACGTGACCCAGGGCCAGGCCTTGATCGAGCGCCTCGGTGCAGCCGACATCGCCCACTTCGAGCAGGGCGATGCGTTCGATCCGGCGCAACTGGCAGCGGTGGACCCGGCGCCTACGCTGGCGGTGGTATCGGGCCTGTACGAACTATTCCCCGACAACGACGCCGTGCTGCGCTCGCTGCAGGGCATCGCCGCAACCGTACCGGTGGGCGGCTACCTGGCCTACACCGGCCAGCCCTGGCACCCGCAGCTGGAATTCATCGCCCGCGCGCTGACCAGCCATCGAGGCGGCGCCGCGTGGGTGATGCGCCGCCGTACCCAGCAGGAGATGGATGAGCTGGTGCGCCTGGCCGGGTTCGAGAAGGTGGCGCAGCGCATCGATGACTTCGGCATCTTCACCGTGTCGCTGGCGCGCCGGACCGCGTGATGGCGACGCTGGCCGCAACCCCACTGGCCGCGGAAGGGCGCCCCTGGCGGCGCGCCCTGCTGTGGCTGGCTCTGCTGGGTCCGTTCTTCTTCGCCAGCTACGGCTTCGCCAACTGGATGGCTGGTCGCCATCCCGAACTGCCGGTGATGGCGTTCGCCTGGGAGACGCGCATTCCCTTCGTGCCGTGGACGATCGTGCCGTACTGGTCGATCGATCTGTTCTACGCGGTCTCCTTCTTCCTGTGCCGGCAACGTCTGGAACTGGACCGGCATGCGCTGCGGCTGTTCAGTGCACAGCTGATCGCGGTCACTTGCTTCCTGCTGTGGCCGCTGCGCTTCAGTTTCGAGCGGCCGGAGATCGGCGGCGTGTTCGGTTGGCTGTTCGATGTGCTGCTGGGCTTCGACAAGCCGTTCAACCAGGCGCCATCGCTGCACATCGTGCTGCTGATCGTGCTGTGGGTGAAGTTCGCGCAGTACCTGCACGGCGTGTGGCGTTGGGTGCTGCATGTGTGGGCACTGCTGATCGGTGTCTCGGTGCTGACCACGTTCCAGCACCATTTCATCGACATCCCGACCGGGCTGCTGGCCGGCTGGCTGTGCGTATGGCTGTGGCCGGAGCAGGGCACGCCGCCGCTGCGCGCCTGGCGTACTGCGCGTGATGCCAAACGTTGGCGATTGGCCGCGCTGTACCTGCTGGCGGCCGCCGTATTGCTGGTGCCGGTGGTGCTTCTGCGTGGCGCGGCGTTGTGGCTGCTGTGGCCGGGGGTGTCGTTGCTGCTGGTGGCGCTGGCCTATGCCGGGCTGGGTACGGCGGTGTTCCAGAAGCGTGCCGATGGTCGCCTGACCATGGCGGCACGCTGGCTGCTGGCGCCGTACCTGGGCGCGGCCTGGATCAATTCGCGGTTGTGGACGCGACGCGTGCCGCAGCCGTTGCCGGTGCTGGACGGCGTGTGGCTGGGCCGGATTCCCTGCACGGCATTGCCGACACCTTTGGTGGGCGTGGTCGATGCCTGTGCCGAGCTGTCCTGCTGCGCGCCGGGTGCGGCGTACGCCGGTGTGCCGATGCTGGACCTGGTGGTGCCAGAACCGGAGCAGCTGCGCGAGGCAGCCGAGGCCATCGAGCGCCTTCGCACGCACGGGCCGGTGCTGGTGTGCTGCGCGCTGGGTTATTCGCGCAGTGCGGCCAGCGTGGCGACCTGGCTGCTGCGCAGCGGTCGTGCGGCGGGTGCCGATGCGGCGGTGGCGATCGTGCGTGCCGCGCGTCCGGGCATCGTGCTGGGCAAGGCGCACCTGCGTGCGATCACCGTTGCCGCCGGAGACCCTGCATGAGCACCACGCCTGATATTTCGACCATGCAGCTGCTGCTGCGGCAGGGGCGTTGGCCGGCAGGCCTGTCGCTGGGGCTGCTGCTGGTGGCGTTGCTGCTGCTCGGCATCGAGCCCGGGCTGGCGATGCTTGCCGCCGGACTGATGCTGCTCAGCGTGGTGGCAGGCGTCGCCCAGGCCTATCACGCGTGGCGGGTGGCACTCGATGCCAGCCTGCTGCAGCTGCTGCGCGATGAAGGCTTGAATGATGAGGCCGCGGCGCAACGCATCGACCGGCTGCTGCATGACAGTGGCCTGCGCCGCACACCGGGCGCGGAACCGTCGCGGGGATGGGATCTGCGATGGGCCGGCATGCGCCGCCTGCTGCTGCGTCAGTACCTGCTGACGGCGGTGCAGCTGGTGCTGGTGCTGCTGGCCGTGCTGTGGCCGCAGACGTGAACGGGAGGGATGGATGTTCGCCGAACTGATTGCCCGCGCCTGCAGTGGCGCGATCCATGTGGTGACCGGCGCGCGCGCGCTGTGGATCGGCTGCGCGCCGTCCAGCGAGCACCGCGTCTACTACGGCAACCACGCCAGCCACGGTGACTTCGTGCTGATCTGGTCGTCGATGCCACTGGCCCTGCGCCGCCAGGTGCGTCCGGTGGCGGCGGCGGAGTACTGGCAGCGCGACGGCCTGCGCCGCTACCTGATCGACGCGGTGTTCAACGGCGTGCTGGTCGAGCGCGAGGCCGGGCATCGCCAGCAGGACCCGTTGCAGGTGCTGCGCGAAGCGGTCGATGAAGGCTGTTCGCTGATCCTGTTCCCGGAAGGCACGCGCAATGTCGGCGACGAGCCGCTGCTGCCGTTCAAGAGCGGCATCTACCATCTGGCGCGGCAGCGGCCGGAACTGGAGTTCGTGCCGGTGTGGATCGACAACCTGAAGCGGGTGATGCCCAAGGGCCGCTTCCTGCCGCTGCCCTTGTTGTGCACGGCTACCTTCGGTACGCCGCTGCGACTGCAGGCCGACGAGGACAAGGCCGCCTTCCTGGCCCGCAGCCGGCAGGCGCTGCTGGACCTGGCGCCGAATGGAGGTCGTGCATGAGTTTCGTGTTGGATGTATCTGGCGATCTGGCAACGCAGAGTGTCGGCCAGCAGACCGGCCTGCTGTTTGCTGGTGTCGGCGCGGTGCTGGTGCTGGCCACGCTGGTGGCCGAGACCCTGCGCTGGCGCCAGCGCGGCCAGCCCAGTGCAGTCATCGCCAACCTGGTGTCACGCATCCGCGCCTGGTGGGTGATGGCGATCGTGGTCGGGCTGGCGCTGTTCTTCGGACGTGCCGGGGTGATCGTGCTGTTCGCGATCATCTCCCTGTTCGCGTTGCGCGAGTTCATCACCCTGGCGCCGACCCGCTCGGGCGACTACTACGCGCTGCTGGCCGCGTTCTACATCGTCCTGCCGTGGCAGTACTACCTGGTGTGGATCGACTGGTACGGCATGTACACGCTGCTGATTCCGGTCTATGCGTTCCTGTTCCTGCCGATCCTGTCGACCATCGGTGGTGATACCACGCATTACCTGGAGAGGACCGCGAAGGTCCAGTGGGGGCTGATGATCTGCGTGTTCTGCATCTCGCATGTGCCGCTGCTGCTGAACCTGCACGTGCCCGGCCATGATCCGTCGCGCAACGTGTTGCTGTTCGCCTTCCTGGTGATCGTGGTGCAGTCCTCGGACGTGCTGCAGTACATCTGGGGCAAGCTGCTGGGCAAGCACCTGATCGCGCCGAAGCTGTCGCCGTCGAAGACGGTGGAGGGCTTCGTGGGCGGCGTGCTGAGTGCCAGCGCGCTGGGTGCGGCGCTGTGGTGGATCACCCCGTTCACGCCGCTGCAGGCGTTCGGCCTGTCGCTGCTGATCAACCTGATGGGGTTCTGGGGCGGCCTGGTGATGTCGGCGATCAAGCGTGATCGTGGCATCAAGGACTGGGGCCACATGATCGAGGGCCATGGCGGCATGCTCGACCGGCTGGATTCGGTGTGCTTCGCCGCGCCGGTGTTCTTCCATGTGGTGCGGTACTACTGGAAGGCGGGCGGGGGCGGCTGATCCCGCCGGGTCTCCATCCACGCATGGCGTGGATCTACTGGAGCCGGGTGGTTCGGGCATCGGTAGCGCCGGGCCATGCCCGGCGGGCTGCGCTTACGCGCTGATGCCGTATTCCTTCAGCTTCTTGCGCAGGGTGGCACGGTGGATGCCCAGCATCGCCGCGGCGCGGCTCTGGTTGCCTTCGCAGTGGTTGAGCACTTCCACGAACAGCGGGATCTCCATCTCGCGCAGCACGATCTCGTAGACATCGTCCGCATCGCAGCCATCAAGGTCACGCAGGTAGCGGCGCACGGACTGGGCGACGTGTTCACGCAGCGGTGGCCGGGGAGCGCCACGACTGTTGTCAGGACGAGAAAGGACAGCGTTCAAGGGGGTTCCCGATTCGGTTGGCCCGTGCGCGCGGAGCGCGCGGCCGGACGAGGTGGTGGCGGCCAGTCTAGCGCGAGCGTGCCCGGCCTGCCACGGCTGGTCGCCTCACCCCGGTCAGAGGAAGTCGAAGGTGAATGCGACGGTGGATGCAGCAGGCTCCTGTACCCGGAACGCGACGCGCGCGCTCTGGCCCGGTTCCAGCAGGGCTGTGCCGGGGTTCTCACCCAGGTACTGCGCGGGCGTGAACACGCCGCTGCCGATCACCCGGCCATCGGCATCGGACAGTGAGAGGCGCAGGTCTGGCCACGCCTGTGCCCAACGTGCGTCGTTGCGGATGCTGGCCTGCACCTGCAGCACACCGGCCTGCCCGGGCAGCGGCCGGATCTCGCGGCTGGTCATGGTGAACGCCGTGGGTTCGTGCCAGGCCGGCAGGCTGCAGTGCAGGACGCCGCACAGCGTGCCCAGCCACGCGCGGTTGCCGGCGTCGGCGGCCAACCGCGCGCGGTCGGCCAGCACGCTCTGCAGTACCAGCAGCAATGCCAGCCCGGCGACCAGCAGCCAGTGCCAGCGGGGTGCTGGCAGCGTGCGTGCGCGCGTGCTGCCCAGGAAGCTGGGGGCATCACTGGCGGCCGCTGCTGCTTGCACCGCGAGCGGCGCCGGTTCGATGGCCGCTGCTTCATCAACGATGACAACGTCATCGTCGTGTCGCCTTTCTGTCGCCGGTGGGCCTGCCAGGTCGATGGGCTCGACGGGAATCTGCTCCACAGGCGCTGTGTGCCCGGCTTCATCCTGCATGCGCGCATCGGTCGCAGGCGCGGGCTCACCTTCCGGCGCGGTGCGCAGGAAGGTGGCCAGGGGACGGCGCGGTGGGTTCGGCTCGGACATGCTCAGGGCGCGGGCTCGGATCCAGCGGTCATTCAACCACGATCAGGCGCGGCGCACGCCGGTGATGCGCATCCAGTCGCCATCCTGGGTGGCCTGCAGATCGTCGAACCAGGCCGCATAGCGCTGCAGCAGTTCACCTTCCTGGCCATGCAGGATGCCGGACAGGGCGATGCGGCCACCGGCAGCGACGCGCGCGGCCAGCAGTTCGGCCAGCGCATCCAGCGCCGAGGCGAGGATGTTGGCGACCACGATCGGATAGGTCGCGGCCGGTTCGTCCTGCGGCAGGTACACGTGCATGCGGGCCTGTTCGCCGTTGCGTTCGGCATTGTCGGCGGTGGCGACCAGGGCCTGCGGATCGTTGTCCACGCCGATGGCTTCAGCGGCGCCCAGCTTCAGCGCGGCCAGTGCGAGAATGCCCGAGCCGCAACCGAAGTCGAGCACGCGCTGGCCCTGCAGCAGGCCATCGACTGCCAACTGGTCCAGCCAGCGCAGGCACAGTGCGGTGGTCGGGTGGGTGCCCGAACCGAACGCCAGGCCCGGGTCCAGCCGCACCACGGCGGCATCGGCGGCCTGTGCGGCATCGGGCAGTTCATGGTTCCACGGCACGATCCAGGTACGGCTGCCGAAGTCCATCGGCTGGAACTGGTCGATCCAGGCGCGTTCCCAGTCTTCATCCTCGACCGCGCGGAAGCTGCCGCTGCTCCAGTCCAGTTCCGGATCGAAGGATTCCAGTGCGGCCAGCAGCAACAGCGCGTTGCTGTCGGCGGGGAACAGCGCGCTCAGCACCAGCGTGTCCCACAGCGGGGTCTCGCCCACGCCCGGCTCGAGGATGGCCTGTTCGTTGCTGGTATCGGCCTCGGCATCAAGCAGCGTGACGGCCAGTGCGCCGACGTCCTCCAGCGCATTCTCATAGCGGGGCTGGGTAGCTTCGGTGCAACGCAGGGTCAGTTCCAGAAACGGCATGGCGGTGGGGGCAATCGCAGGAAAGGGGGCCATGCTAGACCATCGGGGCGTCTCCGTATCGCCTGAGATGCCGCTCCGAGATGAACGAAGCCCGTTCAGACAGGCCCGTCGGGCCTTGCTAAACTTCGTGCTTTCCTGTCTGCCGCATCGCTCACCGCCGCCGATGGCCTTCGCTCCGACCCTGAAAACCTGGTTGCTCGTACTGCCGGCCGTGGCCGTGCTGGGCGTGGCCGGTTATCGGGCCAGCGGCCATGCCGCGACCTCTTCGCTGGCGTCGGCGGATCTGGCAGGTGGGTTGGCAGCCACTGACAGTGCGGCGCCGCTGCCGGTGATGCCGGAGGCGCTCGCGCGCCGCCTGGCACCCTTCGAGCGTGGCAATGCATTGCCGTCCGGGCTGCCCCTGGATCTCCGCGCCGATATCGAAGACGCCACCGACCTGTATGCCTATGCACAGCGGTTGCGTGTGCAGGCGGACGAAGGCAACCACGAGGCGCGTTGGATGCTCAGCCGTGTCTATGACTATTGCGCGCAGTACGCGATCGATCCGGGTGGCTACCGCCTGGACAACAACGTGCTGGCTGGGCTGGGCCTGACCGCCGCGCCGGCGATGGTGCAGGCGCGCGAACGCGTCGCGCAGCGTTGTGGTGGTTTCGTGCCGGGCGACAAGCTGGGCACGGCCCTGGTGCTGTCCGAACGTCGCAAGGCGGCCGCGCAAGGCAATCTGGCTGCAGAGGCTGCGTTGTTCGCCGAGGGAGAGCCGCTGCAGGACAGCCCCGAGTACCGCCGTGACCTGGTTGAACGGGTGCGCACCTCGCGCGACCCGGAGGCCTTCATGGCGATCGCACCGGGCATGGGCGTGCGCGCCTCGGGTGACCGTGCGCTCAACGGCCTGGTGGCGGGCGAGCAGCTCAGTGAACTCGCTTGGCGGCTTGCGGCCTGCGAACTCGGTCTACCGTGTGGGGCAGACAGTGTGCTGGTCAACAGTTTTTGTGCGAACGGAGGGATCTGTTCGCAGGATGGTACGCAGGATTTCCGGGATTTCGTGTATGACGCTGCGGTATCGCGGCAGGGCGCTGGGAAGATGAAGGAATGGATCAAGCGATTGGTTGGAAAGAGGAACGAGCAATGAACTACCGCCGATTCCTGCACGGGGCCAAGTTCTGGTTCTGGGTGGCCCTGTTCGTGGCCTACTCGGCTGGCGCGGTTGGCCTGTTGATGATCGATACCTATGAAGATCGCTACCGGCATCTGTCGAAGGTGGAACTGACCACGGTGAAGGCGCAGGAAGACGTGCGCCGTGCCGGTGCCAGCCAGGTGGCCGCGGTCTATCGCGCGCAGAGCGGCATGCCGTTCGCGTCGCTGCCGGCGGGCAGCACCTTCCAGGTGGTGTGGCCGGATGGTTCGACCGAGACCATGGTGATCGTCGACCCGACCTCGCCCAATGGCGTGCGTCCGCTGGCGAACTCGCAGATTCCGGCCGAAGCGGCCGACAAGCGCTGATGCCACACCGGTAGCGCCGGGCCATGCCCGGCGGGTGGACGGTCGCAATGGAAAGCCGCCGGGCATGGCCCGGCGCTACCGCAAGAACGCGAAAAGGCCGGAATATCCCCGCCCTTTTCATGTCCAGCACCGGGCACCGATCAGGTCAGCGCGATCGGCTTGTTCTTGCGTTCGGCCAAACGCTTTTCCAGGTAGTGGATGTTCTGGCCACCGGCCTGGAAGCCCTTGTCGCGCATGATCCGCTGCTGCAGGGCGACGTTGGTCTTGATGCCATCGACCACCATTTCGCTCAGTGCCACGCGCATGCGGGCAATGGCGGTTTCGCGGTCCGGGCCGTGCACGATCAGCTTGCCGATCATCGAGTCGTAGTTCGACGGCACGCGGTAGCCACTGTAGATGTGGGTGTCCACGCGCACGCCGGGGCCTCCCGGCGGATGGAAGCCGGTGATGGTGCCCGGGCTCGGCACGAACGTTTCTGCATCTTCGGCGTTGATGCGGCATTCGATGGCATGGCCGGTCAGCACCACGTCACTCTGCTTGATCGACAGCTTCTGGCCGGCGGCGATCTTCAGCTGCTCGGCCACCAGGTCGATGCCGGTGACCATTTCGGTGACCGGATGTTCCACCTGGATGCGGGTGTTCATTTCGATGAAGTAGAAGCGGCCGTCCTCGTACAGGAACTCGAAGGTGCCGGCGCCGCGATAACCAATGCGGATGCAGGCTTCCACGCACACCTTGCCGATCTGCTCGCGCTGCTCGGCGGTGATGCCCGGCGCCGGCGCTTCTTCCACCACCTTCTGGTGGCGGCGCTGCATCGAGCAGTCGCGCTCACCCAGGTGGATGGCGTTGCCCTGGCCGTCGGCCAGCACCTGGATCTCCACGTGGCGCGGATTCTCCAGGAACTTCTCCATGTAGACCTCGCCATTGCCGAACGCGGCCTTGGCCTCGCTCTTGGTGGTTTCGATCGAGGTCTTCAGCGAGGCTTCGGCGTGCACCACGCGCATGCCGCGGCCACCGCCGCCACCGGCTGCCTTGATGATGACCGGGTAGCCGATCTCACGGGCGATCTTGGTGTTGGCGACGATGTCCTCGCCCAGCGGACCGCCCGAGCCGGGCACGCACGGCACGCCGGCGGACTTCATCGCGCGGATGGCTTCGACCTTGTCACCCATCATGCGGATGGTGTCGGCCTTGGGGCCGATGAAGATGAAGCCGGACTCTTCCACCCGCTCGGCGAAGTCGGCGTTCTCCGACAGGAAGCCGTAGCCCGGGTGGATGGCCTGGGCGTCGGTGACTTCCGCTGCGGCGATCAGTGCCGGGATGTTGAGGTAGCTCTGCGGCGACGGCGCCGGGCCGATGCAGACCGACTCGTCGGCCATGGCCACGTGCTTGAGGTTGCGGTCGACCGTGGAGTGCACGGCCACCGTGCGGATGCCGAGGGTGTGGCACGCGCGCAGGATGCGCAGCGCGATTTCCCCTCGGTTGGCGATGACGACTTTGTCGAGCATGGCGTGCCCCTCAGCCGATCACGAACAGCGGCTGGTCGAATTCCACCGGCTGGCCGTTCTCGCCGAGGATGGCGACGATGGTGCCGGACTTGTCGGCTTCGATCGGGTTGAACATCTTCATCGCTTCGATGATGGCCAGGGTCTCGCCTTCCTTGACCTGCTGGCCCACGGTGACGAAGGCCGGCTTGTCCGGAGCGGACGAGGCGTAGAAGGTGCCGACCATCGGCGAGCGCAGCACGTGGCCTTCCGGCAGTGCCGGGCCCGGCTTGGCGGTGCCGCCGGTGGAAGCTTCGGTCGGCGACTGCATCGGCATCGCCTGCGGCGCCGGAGCAGCCGGAGCGGCATACACCGGGGCGGCGACCGGGGCGGCATAGCCGGCCACCGGGGCGCGCGACAGGCGCACCGACTCTTCGCCTTCCTTGATTTCGATTTCAGCCAGGTTCGACTCTTCCAGCAGGTCGATCAGCTTCTTGATTTTGCGGAGATCCATGGTGGCCTCTTTGCTCTTGATGTCAGTGTGGTGGGAAGCGCATCGCGCTCGGGTCAAAGCAGTTCGTAGAACTCGCGCAGCTGCCGTGTGCGGTCGCGCGCGAGGGTGATCAGGCAGCGCATCTGTGCGCCGTTGCGCGCCGTGCCATCGGAATTGAGGGCATAGACGGCGTTGCAGTCGTGGTCGCGCAGCTGCATCCAGGCACGCTGGGCCAGGACCAGCTGCTGCTCGGCATCGCCGCAATAGCTGCAGCCGCCACCGTTGGCGGGTGTGCGCAGCTGGCGCCGGGCTTGTGCATACACCGCATTGAGTTCGACATCAGCGGCTGCGGCCACGTCCGAGGCGCACAGGTCGCTCTCCATCGTGGTGGTCGGACGTGCGCAGTCGATGCCTTCGTCCTTGCGGTCGAACGCCGTGGCCGCACCGCAGAGACCGGCCCACGCCAGAACGCCGGCAAGCACGCGCGGCAGCACGTTCACGCGCGGGCCGCCTGCACGCGCAGCAGCGCCGCGTCCATCGCGTAGCGGTAGCTGTCGGCGCCGAAGCCGCAGACCACGCCCACGGCCTTGTCACTGAAGTAGCTGTGCTGGCGGAACGGTTCGCGGGTATGCGGATTGGACAGGTGGATCTCGATGAACGGCACCGCCACCGCCGCCAGCGCATCGCGCAGGGCCACCGAGGTATGGGTGAAGGCGGCGGGGTTGATCAGGATGAAAGCGGTTCCGTCGTCGCGCGCGGCCTGCACGCGGTCCACCAGTACGTGCTCGGCATTGGACTGCAGGCTCTCCATCGCGTGCCCGGCGGCCGAGGCCTGGGCCGCCAGCGCCTGGTCGATGTCGGCCAGCGTGGTGTGGCCGTAGACCTCCGGCTCGCGGGTGCCGAGCAGGTTGAGGTTGGGGCCGTGCAGGACCAGCAGCTTCGCCATGGGATCCGGAAGACGGGAAAGGGCGGCAGTCTGGCGGAACCGGCGGATGCTGTCCAGTTCGGCGAAGTTTGCTGCGTTTCAATCGTTTGTTTGAAACCGGCCGAAGCGCTTGCGGCCCTACGCGGGGCGGCGGATCAAGGCGCGCTGAACGCCGTGCGGGCGGGGGATGCGTGCACGTAGGGCGACGATGGCGGCAAGAGCCTTGCCGGGGGAGCCGCGCCACGCGTGGAAGAAGGAAGCTCGGTGCGCAGCAAGCTACGCACCCACCGGAGGGGGGCTCAAGGTGCGCAGCAAGCTACGCACCCACCGAAGGGCGTCCCAAGATGCGCAGCAAGCTACGCACCCACCGGAAAGGCGGGTCAGGTCTCCAGCGGCACCGTCGGCACCACGTTCGGGAACACCTCCTCCAGCGGCTCCCGTTCCCCCGGCTTCGGTGCCGGCCAGTTGTAGGCGTTCACCGGCTGCGCGCGGTTCACCCACAAGGCGTAATACAGGTGGTCGGCACGGCCATCACCGGTATTGGGGTGGATCAGGATGGTCAGGCCCAGGCTGTTGAGCTGCAGCCAGGGCACCAGCACCGGCAGCAGGTCGTTGGTGAAGCCGAAATAGAACGACGGGGTGACGTGTGGTCCGCGTGGTTCCAGGTTCCAGTTGCCCAGCTCCACCGGGAAGCGCTCGGCCGCCCAGCGCCGCAGCAGCGCAGCCTTCTCGAAGCTGTCCTCGTCGAAGTAGATATGCGCGTGATAGCTCTTGATGTCGGTGTAGGCGCGTGGGGTCGCGGGCAGGGTGGCTTCGCCGGGACGCACGCTGGCCGGGCGCAGGGTCGGTTCGCTGGCTGTGGCCTGGCCCCAGGGGCTGCGCCCTTCCGGCGCTGGCGGCACGATGGCACGGAAGCCGGGGCGGCCAGGCTCGGTGGTATTCACCGCGTCGTTGCCGCGCGGTGCTGCGGTGCCGGTCGACGCACTGGCCAGGCCACCGGCGGCCAGACCCGCCGAAGCGATCAGGCGGCGCCGTGCCGGCGAGAGCAGGTCGGCCCAGTGGGCGTCATCATCGCCGACGTCGATGAGGGGCTGCGGGTCAGGCGGCATGAAGGGCTCCGTGGCGGCACTGGTGTGGACAACCACCTACGCTCGGGCAGGGCTGCCGGTGGCGTCCAATAAGCAGGGGGCATCACTTCATGCATGGCCGGCTTCGATGCCATTGAGCGCGACCGCACGGCGGGCTAGGGTGCAGGTCTGCCGCCCCGGAGCCCTGCCATGACCTCGCCCGATGCCGACACACAGCTTAAGCGCGCGTCTTTC
Source organism: Stenotrophomonas sp. AS012628 (assembly GCF_010608305.1). NCBI lineage: Bacteria > Pseudomonadati > Pseudomonadota > Gammaproteobacteria > Lysobacterales > Lysobacteraceae > Stenotrophomonas > Stenotrophomonas sp. AS012628. Next base: position 40,213 of record NZ_VMBJ01000027.1, read on the forward strand.
CGCCAACTGCACGCGCAGGGGTGCTTCGTGCTGCCCAACCCGTGGGACGTGGGCAGTGCGCGCTACCTGCAGCGGCAAGGCTTCCTGGCGTTGGCCACCACCAGTGCCGGCTGCGCCTGGAGCGAAGGGCGGCCGGATGGCGCGGTTTCGTTGCCGGCCACGCTGGCGCATCTGCGCCTGATGGCGGCGGCGACCCCGTTGCCGTTGAATGCCGACTTCGGTGATGGCTTCGGCGCGACGCCGCAGGCGGTGGAGGAGGCGGTGGCTGCAGCGATCGACACCGGCATCGCGGCGTTGTCGATCGAGGATGCCAGCGGCGTCGCCGATGCACCGCTGCGTTCGATCGACCAGGCGGTCGAGCGCCTGCGCGCTGCCCGTGCAGCCATCGACCGCGCAGGCGGTGACGTGCTGCTGGTCGGGCGTGCGGAGAATTTCTTCGTCGGCGTGCCGGATCTGCAGGACACCCTGCAGCGCCTGCGGGCCTATGCCGAGGCCGGTGCCGATGTGCTGTATGCGCCTGGCATCAGCACGCGCGAGCAGATCAGCGCGGTGGTTGCCACTGCAGGGTCAAAACCGGTGAACCTGCTGGTTGGTGGACCGACACCGCTGAACCTGCAGGACATCGCAGCACTTGGTGTTCGCCGGGTCAGCCTGGGCGGTGCGCTTGCGCGTGCGGCATGGGGTGGGCTGATACAGGCCACACAGCCGATCGTGCAGGAGGGGCGTTTCGATGGGCTGCAGCAGGCGGCTTCCGGGGCCGCGTTGAACGCGTTGTTCCGCTAACGGACAGCCGGTAGATCCATGCCATGCGTAGATGGATGCGCCGGAGCGTACCGACGCCCAGCAATCGCGCTACAGCGTTTCCACTCCACCCTTGGGCAGCGTCACGCCAGGCTCCAGCGCTGGCAGCAGTTGCCAGAGCAGCTCAGGGTTGTCGAGCAACCCGGCGCCATCCAGATAGCTCCATTGCGCGGCGCCGACGCGGCGCACGGCGACCATGAACGAGGTGCTGCGGATCGGGGATTCACGTACGCGCAGCAACGAGTAGCGCGGGACGAAGCAGACCTCCTCGTCGCCGGCGGCATAGGTACGGGTCGGTACCCCAGCTTCGTCGCTGATGATGGTGACGCCGGCCTCGTGCAGCGCCTTGACCGTGTCGCGGGTTGATCGGGCGTATACCTCATCACCGCCGGCCAGGCGTTTCAGGCTGGGATGCGTGCGGGCGATGATCAGCTCGGCATCGCCGCGGGCGAACGCGGCCAGCATCCCCTGCACGTCCTGGCGCAGGGCAGCCGATTCGGATGGGGTGAGCTCGCCGGCTACGGCCGTCGGCGCCATCGTGGCCAGCAGCAGGAACAGCAGGGGAGCAAGCAGGCGTCGGTGCATCGTCGGGGACCTCCACGGGATGCGGCGCACTATACGGTGAACGCAAAAACAGCGTCCCATCGGTGGCGCTGGTGATCCAGGAATCATTACTTACCATTAGTAGGTAATGATTCCTGGAGATTCACCCATGCACAGTCTCATCGTCACCACCCACCCGGAAACCGGATCGCTCACCCATGCCATCGCCCAGCGCATAGGCGACGCCATCCGGGCCATCGGCGCCGGCAACACCGTAACCCACGCCGACCTGGTCGCCGAAGGCTTCGATCCGCGCTTCAACCGCGATGACCAGGCTCTGTTCCGCGGGACCGGCCCGGTTCCGCCCGATGTGGCGGCCGAGCATGCGCGGCTGGACGCCATCGATACGCTGGTGCTGGTCTACCCGCTGTACTGGTGGTCGTTCCCTGCCTTGCTGAAGGGATGGATCGATCGCGTGTTCACCCAGGGCTGGGCGTACCAGGACGGTGCCGATGGCAAGGTGCAGAAGAAGCTGCAGCGCCTGCGCGTGCATCTGGTCGGCGTTGGCGGTGCGGGCGCGGAAATGATCGAACGGCGCGGCTATGGCACGGCGATGAAGACCCAGATCGACATGGGCATCTTCGACTACTGTGGCGCGCGCGTGCTGTCGTCCGAACTGCTGCTCGACGCCGACAGCGGCGCCGCGCAGGCGCATCTGCAGACCGCCATGGAAATCGGCCGTAAAATCGGTACTCCGATGAGTTGATCACCGTGTTCCGCCGATGCCTGCCAACGCCGCTCCCACGCGCCGCCGATTGACCCGCGAGCAACGCGCCCGCCAGTTGCTGGACGTGGCCTGGGCGCTGGTTGGCGAAGAAGGCACCGACGCGTTGACGCTGGGACGGCTGGCCGAGGCGGCGGGCGTGACCAAGCCGGTGGCCTACGATCACTTCGTGACCCGCAACGGCCTGCTGGCCGCGCTCTACGATGACTATGACGGGCGGCAGACGGTGGTCTTCCACGAGCGTATCGGCCGCGCCCGGGCGCAGCTGGCCGACCGTGCGGCAGCCATCGCCTCCGGCTACATCGACTGCATCCTCAGCCAGGGCAGTGAAGTGCAGGGCATCCTCGCCGCATTGGTGGGTGCGCCGGAACTGCACGAGGTGCGGCGGCGTTACCAGCAGGACTTCATCGACAACTGCGACGCCTGGCTGGGCCCGTTCGCCAGCGACGGCTCGGTGCCGCTGGCGGGACGCTGGGCGATCCTGGGTGCGGCTGAAACCCTGTCCGAGGGTGTGGCCGCGGGCGCGCTGGACAAGACCGACGCCGAAGCCGAGCTGCAGCGGCTGATCGTGGCGACGGTCAAGCGTCGCTGAGCCGCTTCGAAGGTCAGGCCCCGGCGGTACTGCCGGCCAGCGTGGCGAATCCTGCCGCCAGCTGATCGCGCACCCATGCGTCGCGCGCGTCGCGGCTCTCAGAACCCAATACCACGGTGATCAGGCGTATAGGCTCGTCCCGCCCGTGTACCACCCGGCATGCGGTGGCGGCCAGGCAGAAGCCTGCGGCCTGGGTGTAGCCGGTCTTCAAGCCATCCACGCCGTCATCGCCAAGCAGGGCGTTCTGGTTGTTGCGGCTGAAGCTGCCGTGCGCGAACGCGCGCTGCGCGGTGACCGCCAGGATCTGCGGATGATCGTTCAACAGGCACGCGGCCAGCACCGCCATGTCGCGCGCGCTGGACGCATGGTGCGGCGTGGTGATGCCGGAGACGCTGGCGAACCAGGTGCTGCGCAGGCCGAGCTGGCGCGCGTGCCGGTTCATGCGCTCCAGGAACGCAGGCTGCGATCCGTCCAGGTGGCGCGCGACCGCCAGCGCCGCGTCATTGCCGGAGACGATCATCAAGCCTTCCAGCAGGCGCGCGAGGGTGACCGTTTCGCCGGGCACCAGGCCCATGCGCGTTTCATCGTCGGCGACCGCATGCACGTCGTCGGCGGCGATGGTGACTTCGTCCTCCCACGAGCGCCCGCGCTCCTCGACACACTCGTAAGCCGCGTAGGCGGTCATCAGCTTGGTCAGCGAGGCCGGTTGCCTGGCGATGTCCGCGTTGTGCTGGTGAATCACTGCGAAGGTTGCCGCATCGAGGGTGATGGACGACAGCGGTGCACGCGCAGGAGCAGGAGGCGGCATGGAAACGACGATGACAGTGGGGGCCCTGGAGGATAGTGTGCGGCGGCTGCACGAAGCTGAAATATTGCAACGATATAACGTAGCATCAATGCGGGCCGCCGATGGCCCGACGGGACATCCGATGACTGCACGCATTCCACGCCACTGGCTTCATTCTTCGTTGCTGCTCGCGCTGGCCGCACTTGGCGGCTGCCAGCCCAACCTGCGCACCGAGGCTGTTTCCTCCGCCGAAGCCGGTCCGCTCAATGTGATCGTGATGATCAACGACGGTGCCGGCTGGGGTACCTGGGACGCGGCGGCCTACTGGCAGTATGGCCGCCGCGAAGACGCACCCTATGCGGATTTCCCGCTGCGCCTGGCGGTAACCACCTTCCCGTTGAATGCCAGCAGCCAGCCGACCCGCGACAACGCACAGACGCTTGGCTACGACCCGGGCAAGGCCTGGGATGACACGCCGGTTCCTGCGCAGGACCTGCCGTTTGCCGGCTACCAGTACCTGGCCGCGGTGGCTACCGACAGTGCGGCGGCGGGCACCGCGTTGTCCTCGGGCATCAAGACCTACAACAACGCCATCAACTACAACAACGATGGCCAGCCGGTCGAGTTCAATACGCTGCGCGCCAAGCGCCTGGGCATGGCGACCGGTGTAGTGACTTCGGTACCGTTCGCGCACGCCACACCGGCCGCATTCGCAGCGCAGAACGAATCGCGTAGCAGCTATCACGCCATTGCGCACCAGATGCTGGCGCAGGGCCACATGGACCTGGTGATGGGCACCGGAGGCCCGGGCTACAGCGTCGACGGCCGCGCCTGCAACGAAGGCACGGACGCCGCAAACGCAGAGGGCTGCGCGAATCCATGGGAGTGGGTGTCGCAGCAGGATTGGCAGCAGCTGGAAGCGGGCAGCACCATCGCCGGCAATCCGGCGGGACCGTGGCGCCTGATCCGCAGCAAGGAAGCGTTCGCCGCGCTGGCGCAGGGACGGTTGCCGGCCGACAGGCCGCTGATCGGTGTACCGCGCGTGGCCAACACCCTGCAGCAGGCGCGCCGCCTGCAGGTGCTGGGCAAGGATGCAGCCACGCCTTCGGGAGTGAGGAAGATCGACAGCGTCCCCGATCTGGCGACCATGACCCGCGGCGCGCTGCAGTTCCTGCAGCAGCGCTCGTCCAAGGGGCTGTACCTGATGGTGGAAGGTGGCGCCACCGACTGGGCCGCACACACCAGTGCCTGCGGCACCGAATGGCATTACGGCCAGTGCAGCGATCAGCCGCAGTATGGCCGGTTGATCGAAGAGACCATGGAGTTCAATAACGCGGTGACGGCGGTGGTCGACTGGATCGAGCGTAACGGTGGCTGGGAGCGCAACCTGCTGATCGTTACCACCGACCACGACAACAGCATGCCGATGGGCCCGGATGCACAAAACGTTGCCTTCTCTCCGGTACGCAACAACGGCCGCGGCCGCATGCCCGGGATCAGTTTCCGTCCCACCGGCAACCATTCCAATGCACTGGTGCCATTGTGGGCCAAGGGCGCGGGGTCGGAACTGCTGGGCAAGCGCGTGCGCGGCGTTGATGCCGGCTACCGTCAGCACGTGCGCTGGAACGACGGCAGTTACATCGACAACACCGACGTGGCTGCGGCGGTGCAGGAGGCGCTGCAGCGTCCACGGTAACGCCCGGTTGCACCCGGGCTGTTGTCGAGGCAGCCTGCGCACATGCAGTCGGATATCCGCATCGACGGTCGTGTCTTCACCTACGTCTTCCCCTGTGCGTGGGAAGACTACGCGAAGATCGGTTTCTCACGTGATCCGCTCGGACGCATCAGCGCATTGCACCGGCGTTGGTTCGAGTTCTTCGACCTCGACGCCGGTGCACTGGTGGAAGCGGAAAGCGAGCGCGATGCGCGAGATCTGGAGCTGCAGCTGCGTTCGCCGTTCAAGGCGCACCGCGCGCCGGCGCCGATGACGGTCCAGGACAAGGCTGGAGGTCGCACCGAATGGGTACGTGGTGCCAACCAGGCCTTGTCGCGTGCAATTATCGCGTTGGGCGAACAAGGCTATCGCTGCTATCCACTGAAGGCGTGGCTGCGGGCCGCCCTGTGCCTGCGCATGGACCAGCTGCACGACTGGGCTGCGGCGCAACTTCCGGAGGAGGAAGGCCTGCGGCTGCCCAGTGGCCCCGGCGAGCGCGCGCTGCGTGACACCCTCGACGGTTGTCGGGCATTGGATATCGATCCGATCCCGTGGCTGCCTGAACACGTCCAACGCTGGTACGCAGGGTGAGGAGCGTTCAACGGGTTCTCGGCGGCTGAACAGGCGCAGCCGGTTGCTGCGCGCACTGCGGGGCAGGTGTGGTAGGGCTGGCCAGCTGGCGTGCCAGCTCGGTGCTGGCCACGTGGCCCTGCAGGAACAACAAGCCGCCGAAGATGTTCATGAGCGTGCCTCCACTTGAGTGGATTGCACGATACGGGCAGCATGGACGGGGAAAAAGCGACATTTCCGCAAGCGTGCCTTGAGAGGAATTCAAGCCTGATGTCCCGCCCACCGCTCCATGCCCTGCAGGGTTTCGTGGCCGCCGCCCGGCTCGGCAACCTGTCGCGCGCGGCGGCGTCGATGAACCTGACCGTCAGCGCGCTCAGCCATCAGATGCGGCAGCTGGAAGAACGGCTCGGGCAGCCGCTGCTGATCCGCCAGCCGCGTGGTGTCACCCTCACCCTGGAGGGCCAGCGCCTGCTCGACCAGGTGGGTCCGCATCTGGATGCGATCAACGAAGCCTTCCAGCCCTATGCCGCACGTGCCGAGCACGTGCTGACGATCAGCGCAGTACCGTCGATGGCGTCGGCCTGGCTGGTGCCGCGCCTGGGTCACTTCGTGGCAGAGCACCCACAGATCGAGATCAACCTGCAGTCGAGTGAACGCCTGATTGATTTCGAGCGGCAGCGCCAGTTCGACGCCGCGCTGCGGCTGGGCAGCGGGCAATGGTCAGGTCTGGTGGTGGAGCCGCTGTTCGACGAATGGCTGCTGCCAATGGCGAGCCCGGCGCTGATCGAACGCATGGGAGGCGTCGACCGTGTGCCGTTGACCCAGTGGCCGCTGCTGGGTGATCCGGACGGGGCATGGGGCGCCTGGTTCGCGTTGAGCGGGCAGAGCCCGCCGTCGCGCTTCGTGGCGGTGCTGGATGATTCGGAGGCGCACCATCGCGCCGCTCTGGATGGCGTGGGCGTGGCCCTCGGGCGGGTGACGCGGGCGCGGCTGCTGCTGGATTCGGGCCAGTTGGTCGCGCTGTCCAGCCAGCGCCTGAAGACCGACTGGCCACATTGGCTGGTGTACCCGCAGCGCTCGGCCAGCCATCGTGGCTTCCTCGCGTTCCGCGACTGGCTGCATGCGCAGGCCGCCGAGCACGTGCGGCACATGGCAGACGCGCATCTGTAGCGTGGCGCGGTGCTCGATCTTGCATCTGTAGAGTCGAACCATGCTCGACTGGTCTTTCGAAGAAGCAGTCGAGCATGGCCCGACTCTACAGTCACCGCACCAGCGTGACTGCCTGCCCGGCACGGGCGAACGCTTCGCCCAGCAAGGGACCGGTCTTGATCGCTTCCACCTCGTCGAACAGCGTCTGCAGTGCCTCGGCCGGGCGCGACGCTGGCGCCGCCACGGCCTGCTGGATCGCGGTGAAACGGTCGGCCAGCACGCGATGGCCGGGATGCGCCTGTGCCCAGGCCACCAGCGGCTGGCGCACGCCGGCGGCGGCATCCAGACGCTGCTGATCGAACAGGGTGATGGCCGCCGCCGAGGTCTCCGCCCGCTCGATCGTGGCGTTGCGCAGTTCACGGCTCAGGAACAGGTCATAGGCCGCGCCACGCCCCACCGCGATGCGCAGCCCTTCGCGGTCGAGGTCGGCCACCTGCTGCGCAGGGCTGTCCTCGCGAACCAGATAGGTGCCTTCGATCTCCACGTACGGGGCACTGAAGGCGATGCGGTCGGTGCGTGCCGGATCGATGGCCAGGAAAGCCAGGTCCCAGCCGTCTTCGCCCGCTGCGGCAACCACCGAGGCTGCGGCATCGTGGCAGGTGAAGCGTGCCTGCACCCCCATCCGTTGCGCCAATGCGGTAGCCAGTTCCAGCGAGGGGCCGCGCGGTGAGCGCGCATCGCCCTGTGCCAGCACCGGGTTGCCCAGGTTGATCGCCACGCGCAGGAAACCGTGCGGTGCCAGCGTACTTCGATGGTCGGCCAAGGACATGCAGGACTCCACGGGGCAGGGGAGACCCAGCATGCCAACAACGGTGTCCGCGTAGCGTGGACTCAGCCGTGCGCGGCGAAAGTGCCGTGGAAGCCCAGTGGCACCGCATACGGCAGCCAGGCCTGTGCCAGCGGGCCGTCATCCACATGGCGCGCATCCAGCACCGCCAGGCCACTGCGCTTGTTGACCGGGTCAAGCAGGGTGCCGATCAGCCAGCCATCGTCAGCTTCGCGGCTGCCCGGGCGCGGTACGAACACATGCTCTTCGGCCATGATGTCCGGCCCGTAGTTCCACCGCTGGCGGCGCCCGCGATCGATGTCGAACGCAGCCACGGCGTTGAAGTACGGTGCGGTGGCCGGGCCGTCGATGGTCGGCGCATACAGCCGTGCGCCACGTGTGTTCGTCGAGCGCGGGTCGAACAACGGGAACTCCACCGCGCTGATGCCCAACGTCTCCCAGCGGGCCTGTCCACGACGCAGGTCCAGATGCAGCTCGACCAGGCTGGCGCCACTGTTGGCCGCATGTGCACCGTCACCGGCCATCGCTTCCTTCATCGGCGAGCGCGCCTCGTTGATGTCGTCATGGCGTACTGCGCGCAGCACGATGCCGCCATCGCGGGTGAACGCGTCGCCGAAGTGATAGATCGCCGCGAACGGGGCCTCGAACCATTGCGCCTTGTCCGGCGCATCCTTGGCGACCACCGCGATACGCACAGGACGCTGCGGTGCGAACTGCATGCGCTCGAAGAAGCTGCCACCTGCGCCGGTGAAATCGAACGGCATCATCACGAACACCAGGTGCTGGTCGGTCATCGCGAAGGCATGCAGGTAGCCATGCTCGGGTGTTTCGATCACATTGGCGCTGCGCAGCTGGCCGTCCGCACCGATGTGCCAGACCAGCAGGCCATGGCCCCCCATCAGGCTGATCGAGCCGAAGTTCCAGAGGCTGCCGTCGCGATCGGTCAGCGGGTGCGCCGAGAACGGCAGCGCGGCCAGGTCCGGGCGCCAGGTGACCGGGCCGAGCGTCTGCAGCGAATCGGGGGCCACTTCGAACGCAGAACCGGATTCGCACAGCGCGAACAGGCGGCCATTGATCATCGTCACCGAGGTGTTGGCCACGTTGGCATCATCGTTGTTGCGTACCGCCAGCGCACCGGGAACGCTGGTGCCGGCAGCCGGATACTGGAAGCGGCCGGCCTTCTGTTCACGGGTGAATTTCGGCGTGGCGACCATGCGCCCGTGATGGGTCAGGCTGCCATCACCATTGAAACGCCAGCCATGCACCATGCCGTCGCCGTCGAACCAGTGGTCGTAGCGGAAGCCATCGCGCTCGGTCCACGCCGGGCCGTTGCGGTACAGCGTACCGGCCAGGCCTGACGGCAGCTTTCCCTGCAGCGGCACGGTGGCCGGGCCGAGGCTTTCGCTGCCGACGCTGCGCCAGCCGAGCAGCCAGGGGTGTTCCTGCATACCCTGCGCGAACCGCGCCGGGTCGCCGGCGAAGGCGGGAGCGCTGCGCAGCGCGGTGGCGCCCAGGGCCAGGCAGGCACTGCTGCTGAGCAAGGTACGAAGGAAGCGGCGACGGTCCATGGTGGCCTCGGGTCTGGATGCGGAATCAGCGCAGGGTGATGTCGATGGCGGCGCCAGCGGCTGGCACGTTGACGCGTGCTTCGTCGAAGGTCGGCTTGCGCATCACCTGCGGGTTGTTGCTGAAGCCGTAGCCTTCCACCGGCATGCCGACCAGGTTGGTGTCGAGCTTGCCGTTGTCGTTCTCGTCGTGGGTGAGCAGCACGGCATAGCTGCCGGCCGGTATACCCTTGAACGTGAAGTGAGCGCTGTCGCCGCTGGGCGCCGCCTGCTGGGCCTGCACGGGCTTGGTCTTGCCGTCCCAGGCGGCAGCGCTGTCGACCAGCGCAACGCGCAGGGTGCCGCTCTGCGCGTGGACGTCGTGCACGGTCACGGCCAGGTCGGCGGCGTGGGCACTGGCGGCCAGGGCCAGTGCAGTCAGGGCGGTGCTGAGCAGGGCGGTGCGGATCATGGCAGTGGCTCCGGAAGTGTGTGTGGCGGTGTGGCGCCAGTCTGGGGGGCGCGGTGCACGGGGTTCAGGGCCAGTGGTCATCGATTCGACGTGCCAGAAGTCACTTTCTGCGCTGGACCCATTGCCGCCGGCGTGTGCGGCGGTCAGCATCTGGCCATGCCCAGCCTGTTCCGCCATCTCTTGCGTCCTCTCAGCCTTGCCGGCCTGGTTACCGTGCTGGCGGTGGGCCTGTCGTTCGCTGTACAGCGCAACGGTGCCGGGCTGAGCCTGCTGCTGCTTGCCGTGTTCCTGTTGCTGTTCGTGGTGCACGGCTGGGCGTCGATGCCATCCCGCGTGCGCGCCGTCGCTGCGGTGTTGCAGGCGCTGCTGGCGGTTGCGCTGGTTGCGCTGCAGCCGCGTACCGGAACTGCTCCGGTGCTGCTGGTGGTGCTGGTCGCACAGCTGGCCGAGCACTGGCCGCCGCGCTTCGTGCTGGGCGTTGCGCTGCTGGCCAACCTGGCGGTGTATGCCGCGCTGCGCCACAGCGGCTTCAGCCAGCCGCTGCTGGTCGTGCTGCTCTATGGCGGCTTCCAGGCCTTCGCCGCACTGACCGCCCACTATGCCCGCAGCACGGCGCTGGCCCGCGATGACCTGGCCCGGGTCAACGCCGACCTGCTGGCTACCCGCGCGCTGCTGGCCGACAGCGCACGCGATGCCGAGCGCCTGCGCCTGGCGCGTGAGCTGCACGATGTGGCTGGGCACAAGCTCACCGCGATGCGGCTCAACCTGCGCGCCCTGGCCGCTGACCCAGCACTGGCCGGCCGCGAGGGACTGGTGCTGGTGGAACGGTTGTCCGGCGAGTTGCTGGCCGACATCCGCCAGGTGGTGCAATCGATGCGCGATGATCGCGGCCTCGATCTGGCCACCGCACTGCATGCGCTGGCCGCACCCTTCCCACGACCAAAGCTGCAGCTGCAGATCGGCGACGGGGTGCGCGTGGCTGACCCGTTGATGGCCGAGACCGTGCTGCGGCTGGTGCAGGAAGCCCTGACCAACGCCGCCCGCCACGGCAATGCAGACACCGTCTGGCTGACGATCAGTGAAGAGGATTCCCGGTTGCGTATCGATATCCGCGATGACGGCCAGCGCGCCGAACGCATCCGCGAGGGCAATGGCATCGCCGGCATGCGCGAGCGCCTGGCGGCTGTACAGGGGCGTTTGGAGCTGGCGCGAACCGCACAGGGCGGCATGCACCTGACCGCATGGTTGCCGGCATGAGTGGCGCCGCGATCCGCGTTGCCCTGGCCGATGACCAGGCGCTGGTGCGTGCGGGTCTGCGCGCGCTGCTGCAGGGCCTGGGGGTAGACGTGGTGCTGGAGGCCGAAGAGGGCCAGGCGCTGCTGGACGCGTTGGCTGCCCAGCGCGTGGATGTGGTGCTCAGTGACATCCGCATGCCCGGGATGGACGGCATCGAGGCACTGCGCCAGCTGCGCGCGCGCGGTGATGCCACGCCGTGCCTGCTGCTGACCACCTTCGATGAAAGTGATCTGCTGCTGCGTGCCAGCGAGGCCGGCGCACAGGGCTTCCTGCTCAAGGACGCCGTGCCCGCAGACCTGCGTGAAGCGATCGAGCGCGTCGCCGCGGGTGAAACCCTGCTGTTGCCGGTCAGCACCGAGCCGGTGCGCGCCCGTTACCGCTTCCACGACGAAGCACCGCCCACCGATACCTTCGGGGAACGCGAAGTGGCGATCCTGCGCCTGCTGGCTGGTGGATACAGCAACAAGGAAATCGCGCGCAGCCTGTTCCTGGCCGAAGGCACGGTGAAGAACTACGTGTCGGCCATACTCGACAAGCTGGGCACCCGCGATCGCACCCGTGCAGTGCTGAAGGCGATTACCCTGCGCATCATCTGAGTGGACCGAGCAAGGCGTGCCAGTGAACCCGATCCTGCATGTGGAAATCCCGGCCAGTGACCTGGACCGGGCCATCACGTTCTACCAGCGGTGGCTGCAGGTCGCGGTGGACGAACCTATCGTGCTGCACGACTGCCGGATGGCTTACCTGCCGTTCTCCGATGACGCCGCCGGTGCCAGCATTGCGCTGGTGCACGGCGCGGACTACCGGCCCTCCGAGCAGGGCGCCCGCATCTACATCGGCGTCGATGACCTGGATGCGAGCCTCGACCGTGCACTGCAATCGGGAGCTGAGCTGCGCTTCGGCCCGGCCGACGCGGGTGACTGGCGTGTGGCCGAGATCCGCGACAGCGAAGGCAACCGCATTGCGCTGCAGGCACGCGCAGCTCTGTAGAGCCCGCCCACGCTCGGCTGCTGTTGGCCCAGCCGCTCCAGCTCAGCCGAGCATGGGCTCGGCCCTACAAGGTCGCGGCGCGCGAGCGCTGCAGCCAGTCATTGATGGCCGGGTCCAGTCGCGGGTCGTCCGGCAGCTGCATGCCGAAGCGCTGCTGCAGCACGTCACGCACATCACCCACATCATGCAGCGGGCGCTTGTCCGGCGCCTGCCCGGGGCGGTACTCGGTGTAGTTGCCGCTGCCGATGGTGCGGCGCCAGTCCGGTCCGGTCAGCGACACGCGTAGCTGGCCCGGGAAGCTGGAATCGGGGTGGGTGCATACGTACCAGTTGCCCACCACGTTGTCGATCGGTGCAGGCGCCTGCAGATCGAAGCGGTACATCGCCCGCCAGCCGTCGCTGGATTCGGCTGACAGCACGAAGTCGCCCTCGTCAGGCAGACGCTGCAGCAGATAGCGCTCATGCGGCGTGGCCTGCGGCTGCGCATCGTGCAGGCGCAGCGGTACGGTCGGGGTCAGGCTGCCGAATCCGGCATCCACCAGCCAGTCGTCCCCATCCACATGCACGCGCAGCAGCAGATGGGTACGCGCGGTCAGTTCGCCGTCATGCGCTGCCAGCAGCACGCGCGCACTCAGCGGCTGCGCATCAAAGCCCAATGCCTGCAGCAGCGCCAGCAACCCGCCATTGAGTTCGAAGCAATAGCCGCCGCGGCGGTCGTCAAGCAGCTTGCGTTGCACGCTTTCCAGGTCGATCGGCACCGCGTCGCGCAGCAGGCAGCTGAGGGTCTCGAAGGGCAGCAGTGCGTTGTGGCGCTGCTGCAGCAGGGTCAGGCCGGCCAGGGTCCGCGGTGGCGGCGCATCCAGCTGCAGGCGTTGCAGGTAGCGGGGGACATCGAGCGTCGTCATGGAGGCACCGGGCGGGGGAGGGACGTCCACTGTGCTCCCCCAACCGGGGTTGAGGTCAAGCGCGGCGCCCGTGTCATGCCCCCGTCGCTTGCACCCGGTACAAAGGCCGCGTCCACCCGCGACGGGGGGACCCGGACGAAGAAAGCGCTAAAGTTGCCCTGAATCCGGTCGATACAGGTGCGTCCTTCCGCCTGGAGTCTGTCATGTCGGCCGTTGTCCCCCACCTCCGGTCCCTGCGCACGCGCCTTGCCGCGTTGCACTCGGCGTCCCCCGGCCTGCTGCGCTGGCTGCAGCCGCATCGGCTCAGCGTGGCCAACAAGCTCAAGGCGACCCTGTGGGTCTGTGGCCTGGGCCTGGTCGCGATCGCCGCTGTCTACGCCTGGACTGGCCATGCCAACGCACTGGCTGCGCGCAGCCAGGCCAGTTACCAGCGCGGCAGCGATCTGGCCGCCAGCCTGTCCACGCGGGTGGCCGAAGCGCGTCGCCTGCAGACCCAGTATGCACGCAGTTTCGATGATGCCGACCGCGCGCAGCTGTTGGCCACGCAGAAGGCATTGCAGGCCGATCTGCAGGCGCTGCGCGCGACGCCGATGGATGCTGGCCGGCGCAAGGCCCTGCAGGCGCTGACCGAAGCCGCCGACGCGTTCTCGCAGGGTGTGGCCGCCCTGTTCGAACGTGTCGACGAGATGGGTCGTGGTGATGCCGGCCTCGCCGCGCAGCTGCAGCAGGCCGCCGATACCCTGCAGGTACAGGTGGATGCGCTGCAGCGGCCGTCGTTGGCGTTGTCACTGCAGAAGATGCGAAGGCAGGAGGCACTGCTGCTGCTCGACGGTGACTCCACTCACGCCGACCGCGCCAGCGAGGAAAAGCTGCCGTTCGACCTCGCGCTGGCGGGCCTTCCCGCAGATGCGCAGGACACCCTGCGCACCGGGATGGAGGCGTATCAGGCCGCATTGCTGGGGTATACCGCTGCCCGCGTCGGCCTGGATGTGGAAGCGCAGTCGCTGCTGGATACCGCCGCGGGCGTAGCACCGGCGCTGGCCGCCTTCCAGCAGGCGCAGGTGGCGGCGCTGGCCACGGCGCAGGCGCGCCAGCAGGCCGGCGCACGCACGATGAGCGTGCTGTTCGCACTGACCCTGCTGCTGGTGGCCGGCGTGCTGATCACCAGCCTGATGCTGGTGCTGCGTGCGGTGCGCCAGCCGATCCAGGACACCCTGCGTTTCGCCAGCGATATCGCTGACGACCGCCTCGACACCACCCTGCGCGTCTACAACGCCAATGATGAGATCGGCCAGCTGGCCCAGCGCCTGGTCGACATGCAGCAGCGCCTGCGTGCGCGCATCGAGACCGAGCGTGCCGTGGCGCGCGGCAATACCCGGGTGCGCCAGGCCTTGGACAGCGCGCAGACCGGGCTGATGGTGATTGATGCGGAAGGGCAGGTCGCCTACGCCAATCCGGCGCTGCTGGAGCAGCTTGACCTCCAGGTTGAAGATCTGGTGGCGAGCGATGCGGTGCGCCTGCATCCGGCACTGGCCAGCCTGGCCGGTGTGCGCCAGCGCGAGGAGCGCGAGATCGGCCATGCAGGGGTGCGCTACCAGCTGATTGCCAACGCCATCATCGACGAAGGTCACTTCCTTGGTGTGGCGGTGGAGTGGCGCAGCCGTGCGCTGGAAACCCTGTTGGAAACCGAAGTGGCCGCACTGGTCGACGCCGCCGCGCACGGCGACCTGCACGGGCGCATCGCGCTGGAGGGAAAGCAGGGCTTTGTGCGTACGTTGTCGACCAGCATCAATCGCCTGTTGACCACCTTCGAGACCAACCTCGGCGATCTGCAGGCGCTTCTGGCCGCGCTGGCCCGCGGCGACCTCAGCGTGCGCATGGAAGGTGAGCTGCAGGGCGTGTTCGCACGCATGCGCGACGATGCCAACGCCACCGTCGCGCAACTGGGCCGCATCGTCACCCGCATCCAGCACGCCACGTCCAGCCTGGATGCCGGCGTTGGCGAGATCGTTGCCGGTCACCATGACCTGTCGCAGCGTACCGAACAGCAGGCGGCCAACCTGGAAGAGACGGCGGCGTCGATGCACGAGCTGACCGACACCGTTGGCCGCAATGCTGATGCCGCGGGCCGTGCCGACGTGCTGGTCAAGGGCGCGGCGGCAGTGGCCCAGCGCGGTGGCGAGGCCGTTGGCCAGGTGGTCGCGACCATGCAGGGCATCAGCGAGGCCTCGCGACGGATCGGCGACATCACCCAGCTGATCGATGGCATCGCTTTCCAGACCAACATCCTCGCGTTGAATGCTGCGGTGGAAGCCGCGCGCGCGGGTGAGCAGGGCCGCAGCTTCGCCGTGGTGGCCGCAGAAGTGCGCCTGCTGGCACAACGCAGCGCGGAGGCGGCCAAACAGATCAAGGGCCTGATCGAGGATTCGGTGGCGCGTGTGGGCCAGGGCAACCAGCAGGCCGAACAGGCCGGCACCACGATGGGCGAGATTGTCGGCAGCGTGCAGCAACTGGCGGATCTGCTGGCCGGTATCCGCAGCGCGTCGCAGGACCAGCATGCCGGCATCGCCCAGGTGAACCAGACCATCGTGCAGATGGAAGCCAGTACCCAGCGCAACGCCAGCCTGGTGGAAGAGGCGGGTGCTTCGACAGCGCAGATGCAGGCGCAGGTGCATGCGCTGGCGGAAGCGGTGGGCGCGTTCCGTCTGCAGTCGATGCCACAGGCGCGCGTTGCGGCGGCCTAGCCTGCGGTTCCTTGTCGGCTGGCCGGGAATCAGCCGAGCGTCGGCTCGGCTCTACATCGGCTGCAGGCACACTGTAGAGCCGAGCCCATGCTCGGCTCAGGCCAATGCGCGCTGGCAGGAATCAATACACGTCGCGACGGTAGCGGCCGTTCTCCAGCAGTGTTTCCACCGCCTCATCACCGAGTGCTTCACGCAGCACCTGGTCCACGCCTTCGGCCATGCCCTGCAGCGAACCGCACACGTGGATGACTGCACCACGCTGCATCCAGTTGCGCAGGGCATCGGCCGCCGCACGCAGGCGATCCTGTACATAGCCACCGTCGCCATCGCGCGAGAACGCCAGGTCCACCCGCGCAAGATGACCATTGGCCTGCCAGGCCTCGATCTCGTCGGCGAACAGGAAGTCATGCGCGCGCTGGCGTTCGCCGAACAGCAGCCAGTGCCCGTCCTCGCCTGCATGCGCGGCTTCGCGCAACAGGCTGCGCAGGCCCGCGATGCCGGTGCCGTTGCCGATCAGCACCATCGGTGCACCGGCGACGCGGTGGAACCCGGGATTGCGGTGCACGCGGGCGACGAGACTGGCACCGATCGGTGCATGCAGCGACAGCCAGCCCGAGCCGAGCCCGGCGCGGCCCGTGTCGTCGTGCACCAGTCGTACCACCAGTTCCACCGCGCCATCCTCGGTGCACGAGGCGATTGAATATTCGCGTCCGGGCAGCATCGGCAGGCCGGCCAGCCATAGGCACGGATCCTGCACCGCCAGCGCGGCGTCGGCCTCGGGCAGCTCGCGTTCACTGGCCAGCGCCAGCAGGGTGCGTGGGTGGCCGTCCACCAGCAGCGGCTGTAGCGGATCCAGCCCCTGTGCCTTCAACACCGCGCGGGCATGCCGCGCGTTGTGCCGGGGCGCGATATGCAGGATGTCGCCCGCCTGCCACTGCACCTCGGCCGGTGGCGCAAGACAGATGCGCCAGATGGCGCCGCCCACGCTGCCCGGGTTGAGCCGGTCGCGGCCGAGCAGCCGCCACTCATGCATCTGCGTGGCCGCCGGCAGCACGCTGTCATCGGTGGCGATGCCGGTCAGCGCGCCCAGCTGCAGCTGCCATTGGCGCAGCGCCGCGACCGAGGCGGCATCGACTTCGATGCGGTCGAACAACGGGCGCGCGCCGTTGCCGAGCAGCCAGCCATCAACCTGGCGGCCGAAGCCGCAGTAATGCGGGTACTGTCGATCACCCAGCGCCAGCAGTCCAAACTGCAGGCCTGACAGGTCGAGTGTCTGTGCCATCAGCCGTCGTGCAGCACCTCGCGCCGCATCCGGTGGTTCGCCATCGCCGAAGGTGCTCAGTACCAACAGCGCCTGCGCGGTGCGTGCCAGCTGCACGGCATCGACGCGGGCCAGCGGCAGCACCTGCACCGCATGACCGGATGCCTGCAGCTGCGCGGCTGCGCGCCATGCGAGTTGTTCGCCCAGTCCGCTCTGGCTGGCATGCACCACCAGCCACGGCGTGCCACCGCCATCGGCAGGCGTTGCTGGCAGCGACTGGCGCAGGCCACGCGCAGCGCGCTGGCTGCGTCGGCGGTCCAGATAGAGCATCCAGCCGGTGATGAAGAACAGGCTCATGCCCAAACTGCTGAGCATCACCACGACACGCCCGGGCACGCCGAAGTAGCTGCCCGAGTGGAGCGCGAACACGCTGGTGGCCAGCTGCGCGCCGACGCCCTGGCGTGCATAGGGGCGGACATCGAGCGTGGCACCCGTGCCTGGGTCGAGCTGCAGCAGATCATGCGCGCGGTCATGCTGGCCGCCGCGCTGCGACGGATCACCGGCCATCACGCGTACATTCAGTGCCTGCCCGGGCTTCTCCGGCAGGCGCAGGTCGATGTAGCCGGTGCGCACGCCGGGCAGTGCGTACAGCGTGGCTTCGACGCGTTCCAGGTTCAGGGCGGCGCCGGTGGCGATCTTGTGCTTGGCGGCCGGTGCGACGCCCAGCAGGGTGTTGGCGGCGCTGCGATACCAGTCGAAGGACCACCACAGGCCGGTCAGCGCACTCATCAGGTAGATCAGCAGCACCCACGTGCCGACCACCGAGTGCAGGCTCCACAGGAAGCCACGGCCGCTGCGCTTCCATTCCACCGCCAACCAGCTGCGCCAGTGCCACCAGCGCCGCGGCCAGCGCAGATAGAGGCCGGACAGGGTGAAGAACAGCAGGGCGATCGCACAGCTGCCGGTGATCCATTTGCCGCGCTCGCCGGCGGCGAGGTGGCGATGCAGGTCCTCGACGAAATCGAAGAACGCCTGCCCGCGCAGGGCGCTGAATCGCTCGCCGCTGTACGGATCGAAGTAGACCCAGTGTTCCTTGCCACCGGCGAAGCGTGCCACCGAGGGCCGCAGCCCGGTGGCATCCACGCGCAGGCGCTGCAGGGGGCGATTACTGTCGGCCTGCAGCAGCGGCACCAGCTCGCTCAGTTCAAGCGGAAGCTGACCGTCGGCATGGTGCTCGGCAATCTCGGCGAAACCGGGATTGGCCGCCCGCAGCAGTTCGTCCTCGAAGGACAGCACGGCGCCGCTGAGGCCCATCACGGCCAGTACGGCGCCGGCGGTGATGCCCAGCAGCCAGTGCAGTTGGAACAGGACGTTCTTGAACATCGAAGGAGGAGGGCCAGGAAGGCTGCCGCCCGCATCCTGCGCAACAGCAAATGAGAATTAGTCGCGGAATTCTCCGTGGCGGACGGGCTACGGTCAAGGAGGGTTTTGTTGCAGGGCTTTGCAGCCCTGCACCCGCTACAAGCCGGAGCAACGTCAACGTCAAAAGCTGGCTTTCCGTGGGCTGGCGGGGTGGGTCCGGTTGCGGGGGTGTCCGCGGC
>NZ_VMBJ01000270.1:0-226 GCF_010608305.1 Stenotrophomonas sp. AS012628
GGAGAACAGCTTGGGTTCCAGCTCGCTGATAGAGTGGCCGCAGACCGGGCAGGCGAAGCGCGCCGAGAAGATGATCTCCTCGACATCCTCGTCCTCGTCCATCGGTGCTACCAGGGCGATACCGTCGGCCAGGGACAGGGCGGTCTCGAACGACTCGGCCAGGCGTTGCTGGAGGTCCGCGCGAACCTTGAAGCGGTCCACCACCACATCGATGCTGTGCTTCTTC
>NZ_VMBJ01000271.1:0-225 GCF_010608305.1 Stenotrophomonas sp. AS012628
GCGTTCACCGTCTGCCGCGATACCTCCAGCTTTCCGGCCAGCTCCGCCTGTGACCAACCGCGCTCCGCGCGCAACTCGCGAACGCGGTTCCTCATGCGTAGCGCCTCAGTCCCAGGACGCAGCCGATGACCCAGAACGCGCCCATCAGGGGCCAGACGAAGAACATCGAGAGTTTCGGAAAGCCGGTGGTTTCGAGGAAACCGTAGGTGAAGGTGAGCAGGGCGG
>NZ_VMBJ01000272.1:0-225 GCF_010608305.1 Stenotrophomonas sp. AS012628
GTGCAGGACCTGGCCGCGGTAGACGAGGTCGGCGCCGATGATCTGGAGGGCGCCGTGGCTGTCGCGCAGCAGGGCCTGGCGGGCGTCGACCATCTCGATCAGCCGCTGGACGGGGTGCGCCCCGGGCTGCTGCAGGAGGTCCTTCGCGGCGAGGAAGTGCTCATGGTCCTTCGTGATCGAGTAGGGCTTGCCCTTCACGAAGAAGGTCAGGGACTGGTTCGAGAT
>NZ_VMBJ01000273.1:0-225 GCF_010608305.1 Stenotrophomonas sp. AS012628
GCCCTGACCTGTGAAAACGTCTAGGATGCGGCGGTCGCCCCCGACTGCCGCCGGCGCGGCATCGCCAGCGCGTTGCTGCGGCAGGCGCGGGACGACTGTCGCGGCGACCGCCTGTTCACTTCCTGCAACCGCTCCAACCTGCCGATGCGGCGCCTGCTGGAGCGCGAGGGATTCCAGCCGAGCGGGGTGATCGACAACCTCGACGAAGGCGATCCGGAGCTGGTC
>NZ_VMBJ01000274.1:0-225 GCF_010608305.1 Stenotrophomonas sp. AS012628
GTCCAGCGGCAGCTCGCGCAGGTAGTGCAGCGACGTATGGCCCATCCCGAAATCGTCGAGCGCGACTTTCACGCCGGCCTCGCGCAGCTGCTTCAGGTTGCCGATGGCGGTGATATCCGGCAGCAGCATCGTCGATTCAGTGATCTCCAGTTCAAGCTGGGTGGGCGACAGCCCTTCGCGACGCAGGATGTCGAGCACGTTCCGGTACAGCCTGCAGTCCAGCAA
>NZ_VMBJ01000275.1:0-224 GCF_010608305.1 Stenotrophomonas sp. AS012628
GGGCCAGCTCGCGGGTCTCGCGGCTGGCCCTATGGCGTTCGCTGGCCGCATCGCAGGCGGCCCAGTCGCCGATCAGCGCGGCGCGCAGCAGGCCGGCCAGCAGCGGCGCCTCGAAGCGCGCCAGGTTCAGTTGCAACTGGTCGACCAGCCAGGTCCGCGCGCTCTCGGCGTCGCGCACCCAGCCATTGTCGAGGGCCGCCTCCAGGCCCTGGGAATAGCTGTAT
>NZ_VMBJ01000276.1:0-223 GCF_010608305.1 Stenotrophomonas sp. AS012628
GTTCCTGGGTCTGCAGGTAGTTGTCGGTCCACGAACTGCGTACCAGGGTGATGAAGTACATCCCCGGCATGGCGTCGTCCTGGACACGGTAGGCGCCCTTTTCCACCGTCAACATCTTCACGTACGCAGTAGCGGCCATCAGCAGCATGATCGCGATGATCACGGCGAAACTTGCCAGGATTCGCTGGCGAACAGTCCAGTTCTTCACATTTTTCCCCAAGAC
>NZ_VMBJ01000277.1:0-223 GCF_010608305.1 Stenotrophomonas sp. AS012628
GGGCATCACCGTCATGCGCCCGCTGTCGGTGTTTGGTTACGACGATGCGCCGCACGGCCACATGGAAGTCGACCTCAAAGACGTGCGCGTGCCGGTGGGCAACATCCTGCTCGGTGAAGGCCGCGGTTTCGAGATCGCGCAGGGCCGCCTCGGCCCGGGCCGCATCCACCACTGCATGCGCAGCATCGGCGTGGCCGAGCGCGCGTTGGAGCTGATGTGCAAG
>NZ_VMBJ01000278.1:0-223 GCF_010608305.1 Stenotrophomonas sp. AS012628
GTTGAAGATGGTCGGCCGCGAGTTCAAGGACGCCCGGCAATCCCAGGCCGCCGCCAGCGCGCCGGTGCGCCTGAGCGTGATCGACGCCAGCGGCACGGTATTGCAAAGCCTGGACCTCCGCTTCGACGCGAAGAGCGGCGCCAATGGCCGCTTCCAACTGCCGGAGAACGCCGTCGCCGGCGGCTACGAGTTGCGCTTCGACTACCGCGGGCAGACCTACAGC
>NZ_VMBJ01000279.1:0-223 GCF_010608305.1 Stenotrophomonas sp. AS012628
CCACGAACGCCGCCAGGACGTCGGCGCGCAAGGCGTCGTGCATCATGTCGCCTTCCATGTGGTTGCGCAGCGCATTGACGCTCAGCTCGTTCTCCGACAGCGCCTTGCCCAACCGCAATTGCCCCCAGAAGCCGACCCCGCCTAGCAGCACCACAGCCACGATGCCGATGGCGCCCGAAGCGAGGATTCTCTGCCGAATGTTCATCCCTGGGCTCCTTTCCGT
>NZ_VMBJ01000028.1:0-58571 GCF_010608305.1 Stenotrophomonas sp. AS012628
GGGGCAGCTGCAGGGGACGCGGGGAAGGGGACAGCGGGCGCTGGAGTGACATGGGGGGCGTGGGGGTCTTGCGTTGACCCGTGCACGCTGCCGTGGAACTGTGCAGAGAATATGGAGATTGTGCGACCGGCTCAGCTGGCGCTTGCTTTCGGCGCCGCATGCGCCGCTAATGGCCTCCGCGATGGCGAAGATTCGACTCAAATTCGGCCTGACCGCGAAGACCTTCCTCGCGATCTTCACCGCCTGCCTGCTGGTGCTGGCAGTGAACGGTATTGCCAGCCGCGTGGCCTTCCAGACCGGATTCCTGGACTACCTCAACGACCAGGGCGACCTGCGCATGCAGCGGCTGATGCCCCACCTGCAGCGCGAGTACCGCGAGCACGGTGGCTGGGGACATCTGCACGGTGATGGTGACCGCTGGGCGCGGTTGCTGCGCCCGGATCTGGCCCATGGGCACGAAGGACCGGTGCCGCCGCTGTCCGACCAGACCGGCGTGCCGTCGCGTCTGGGCCTGTTCGATGCGCAGCACCACTTCGTGGCCGGCAACCCCGACGCCACCAGCGATGACGAGCCGCATGCGGTGCAGGTGGACGGGCAGACCGTAGGTTGGCTGGGCATGGTGCCGTTCCAGACCGTCATCGCCACCAACGACCTGAATTTCTACAACACCCAGGTGCGCGCCTGGTGGGTGATCGGCATCGCCCTACTGCTGGTGACGGTACTGCTGGCCTGGCTGGTATCGCGGGCGCTGCGCCAGCGCCTGGCCAAGCTGGCCGCGGCCACGCACCGGCTGGCGGCCGGTGACTACGCCACCCGCATCGAGCGCACCAGCGACGATGAGCTGGACGCACTGGTCAACGACTTCAACCGGATGGCGCAGGCGCTGGACGATACCGAGCGCAACCGCCGCGCCTTCATCGCCGACATCTCGCATGAGCTGCGCACGCCATTGGCGGTGGTGCGCGCCGAGCTGGAGGCGATCGAAGATGGCATCCGTCCGCTGGACCGCGCCAACCTGGTGGGCCTGCAGGGCGAGATCCGCCAGCTGGGCAAGCTGATCGACGACCTGCACGACTTGTCGATGACCCAGTCTGGCGGCCTGGCGTACCGCTTCGCGCCACTGGACTTGGCGGCACTGCTGCGCAGCGAACTCAACGGCATGCGCATGCGCTTCGCCAATGCAGGCCTGGCGCTGGAGGAAGATCTGCCTGCCATGCCGTTGCAGGTGTGCGGTGACGAACGGCGCCTGCAGCAGGTGCTGGCCAACCTGCTGGAGAATGCACTGCGCTACACCCACGCCGGTGGCCGCGTACTCGTGCAGGCAGCGCACGTGCCTGCCGGCGTGCAGCTGATCGTGGAAGACACCGCGCCGGGCGTGCCGGCCGACAAGTGCGCGCTGTTGTTCGAACGCTTCTACCGCGTGGAGAGTTCGCGCAATCGTGCCAGTGGTGGCAGCGGGCTGGGCCTGGCCATCAGCCACAACATCATCCTCGCCCACCACGGCGTCATCCACGCCGAGCCCTCGCCACTGGGCGGGCTGCGCGTGGTCATCACCCTGCCGGAGCCTGCATGAGCACGTCGCCCGCCACGTCCGCGAAGATCCTGATCGTCGAGGACGAGCCACGCCTGGCCTCGGTACTGCGCGACTACCTGGCCGCTGCCGGCATGGCCAGCGAGTGGGTGGACGACGGTGGCCAGGTGATTGACACGTTCGCGCGCTACCAGCCCGATCTGGTGCTGCTGGACCTGATGCTGCCGCAGCGCGACGGCGTGGACCTGTGCCGCGAACTGCGCGCCAGCAGCGATGTGCCGGTCATCATGGTCACCGCACGGGTGGAAGAGATCGACCGCCTGCTGGGCCTGGAGATCGGTGCCGACGACTACATCTGCAAGCCGTTCAGTCCGCGCGAAGTGGTCGCTCGGGTAATGGCGGTGCTGCGCCGCTACCGCCCAGACCCCGGTGCGCGCGCCAACGGCGGCCTGCACATCGACGAGCCGGCCGCACGCGCCACCTGGAACGGCAAGGGCCTGGACCTGACGCCGGTGGAATACCGCCTGCTGCGCACGCTGCTGGCCACGCCAGGCCGGATCTGGGCGCGCGATGAACTGCTCGACCGGCTGTACCTGGACCATCGCGTGGTGGTCGACCGCACTGTCGACAGCCATGTGCGCAACCTGCGCCGCAAGCTGGCCGACGCCGGCATGGAAGGCGAGCCGATCCGTTCGGTGTACGGCATGGGCTACAGCTACGAACCCTGAGCTCCCTGTAGAGCCGAGCCCATGCTCAGCTGCGTAGGGAGCCGAGCATGGGCTCGGCTCTACAACGCACCACGCAGGTATCATCGTCGCGAACGCCCTGATTTCCGGAGACTTCGATGAACCCGCTGCGCCCCTTCCGCGACAAGATGCCCGTCCTCGGCGAGCGCGTGTACATCGACCCGGCCTGCACCGTCATCGGTGACGTGGAGCTGGCCGACGACGTGTCGGTGTGGCCGGGCACGGTCATCCGCGGCGATGTCAACTACGTGCGCATCGGTGCGCGCACCAACGTGCAGGACGGCACCATCATCCATGTCAGCCACCACAGCCCGTACAACAAGGCCGGCTACCCGACCCTGATCGGCCAAGGCGTGACCGTCGGCCACGGCTGCATCATCCACGCCTGCACGATCGGCGATTACAGCCTGATCGGCATGGGCGCCTGCATCCTCGACGGCGCCCGCGTGGAGCGCCATGGCTTCGTCGGCGCCGGTGCGGTGGTCGGCCCGGGCAAGGTGGTGGGCGAAGGCGAGCTGTGGGTCGGCAACCCGGCCCGGCCGGCGCGCACGCTGAGCGACAAGGAGATCGAGTCGCTGCACTATTCGGCCGACCACTACGTGCGGTTGAAGGACGAATACCGGGGCTGAGCAGCCAACGCCGCCACGCGGCTCTGCTAAAGTCTGGGCCCGACCAGGACCTGTCGAGACCCCCATGCCTGTGGCTGCCTGCCGGAGAGGACTCCGGCGCCCACAACGAAGGCCATCGCGCTGATGGCCGCACCGATGCTCGATACCTACCGCGAGGTGGTGACGCCAGAGGGTGTGCCGCTGCAGTTGCCTGCCGCCGGCCCGGTACCGCGGGCGATGGCCTGGCTGGTCGATCTCGGCGTGCGCATCGCGGCACTGGTGTTGGTGTCCATTCCGCTGGCGCTGCTGGACAAGTTCGGCTCCGGCCTCTACCTGGTGCTGATGTTCCTGGTCTACTGGGCCTACCCGATCGTCTGCGAAGCAGTGTGGGGACGCACCCTGGGCAAGCGTGCGCTGGGGCTGCGCGTGCTGTCCCGCGATGGCGCGCCGGTAGGCTGGATGGCGGCGATCACCCGCAACCTGCTGCGCACGGTGGACATGCTGCCCTTCGGCTATGCGCTGGGCCTGATCAGCAGCCTGTTCGATCCGCATGGCCGCCGCCTGGGCGACCTGGTGGCCGGCACCGTGGTGGTGCATGCACCCGCGCTGTATCTGCCACCGCCGCCGACCATCGACAGCGTGCTGGCCCCGCCGCAGCCCCTGCGACCAGAGGAACAGGCCGCGCTGATGGCCTTCGCCGAGCGCGCGCCACGCTTGTCGGCGGCGCGCCAGCAGGAGCTGGCCGGTATTGCCGAGCCACTGACCGGCACCCACGGCCAGGTCGGCGTTCTGCGCCTGTATGCGATGGCCAACTGGCTGCTGGGGCGGCGATGAAACAGGAGCAGTTCGTCGCCCGCTACCAGCAGGAATGGCAGGACCTGGAGCAGTGGCTGCTGCTGCGTGCCGGCGCCTCACGCCGCACGCGCCGCAAGGCCAGCGGCCTGGCACTGGACGACACTACCTTCCCGCAGCGCTACCGGCGGCTGTGCCAGCAGCTGGCGCTGGCCCGCGAGCGCGGCTACAGCCCGCAGCTGGTGCAGCGCCTGCAGCAGCTGATGCAGCAGGGCCACAGCGTGCTGTACCGCACGCCGCCGACACGTTGGCGGGGTGCCCTGGAGTTCCTGGTGGCCGACTTCCCGCTGCTGGTGCGCAGCCAGGCGCGCAGCATGTGGGTAGCGCTGGCGATGTTCGCGCTGCCGGCGGTGGCCTGCTTCGTGCTGGTGCAGGTCTATCCGGACCTGATCCACATGCTGATGGACAACCGCCAGATCGCAGAGATGGAGCGCATGTACGAGCCCGCCGCCGAGCGCCTGGGGCGTGACAGCGGCACCGACTGGATGATGTTCGGCCACTACATCATGAACAACATCAGCATCGCCCTGCGCACCTTCGCCAGCGGACTGCTGGCCGGGCTGGGCACGCTGCTGGTGCTGCTGTTCAACGGCGTGATCATCGGTTCAGTGGCAGGCCACCTGCAGCACATCGGCCATGGCGACCCGTTCTGGCGCTTCGTGGTCGGCCACGGCGCCTTCGAGCTGACTGCGATCGTGATCGCTGGCGGTGCCGGCCTGCAGCTGGGCATGAAGCTGCTGGCGCCGGGCCGGCGCAGCCGCCTGGATGCACTGGTCGACGGCGGCCGCATCGGCGCGCGGCTGTGCCTCGGCGTCGCCTTCATGCTGTTGGTGGCCGCCTTCATCGAAGCCTTCTGGTCATCGATCGCCGAAGTACCTGCATGGGGCAAGTTCAGCGTGGCCGGTGTGTTGTGGGCCGGCGTGCTGCTGTGGCTGTGGCGCGGCGGACGTGGAGCTGGCCATGCGCATTGACCACCTGGACGTGGCGCTGCGTGCCCGCAGTGGCTGGGAAGCGATGGAGCTGGGCACCGCGCTGTCCCGCCGTCACGCGCGCGCGCTGTGGGGCAGCTGGCTGCTGGCCAGTGCACCGCTGTTCGTGATCTTCAACGCGCTGGGCTGGTGGCTGGATGCCTTCGGCTGGGCCTGGCTGGCGATGTGGTGGTGCAAACCGCTGTTCGAACGTGCGCCGTTGTATGTGCTGTCGCGCGGCATCTTCGGTGAACCAGTCGGCACGCTGGCCGCGCTGCGTGCGCAACGTCACTGGGGCAACAGCGGCTTCTGGGGCTACCTGGGTTGGCGTCGTTTCAGCGTGCTGCGCAGCCTGTGCCTGCCGGTGAACCTGCTGGAAGGCAACACACCGGGCCAGCGCGGCCCACGTCGTCGTGCAGTGGCAGCCGGCGCAGCGGGCGCGGCACTGGTACTGACCGTGACCTGCATGGCGTTCGAAGCCGTGCTGGTGTCCGGCGCGATCGGTGCGGTGTTCATGTTCATGCCACTGGAGCTGATGTCCGAATCCTGGCGCGCCGCATGGGACATGATCGGCCAGGACACACCCGCATGGGCACGGCTGGGCTTCAACCTGGCGTGCTGGCTGGCCTCGGTGCTGATCGGCCCGTTCTTCGTCGGTGCGGGCTTTGGACTGTACTTGAACCGGCGCACGCAGATGGAAGCCTGGGATGTGGAGATCGCCCTGCGCCGCCTGCGCGAGCGGCTGCTGCCGGCGGTATCGACGCTGGCCCTGCTGCTGTGCCTGGCACTGCCGCTGGTCTCCGCACCGGTGCATGCGCAGGACACAGACGCCGAGCCCGAACGCGCCATGGGCAAGCCCAACGACCGTGGCATCGACGCCGAGGAAAGCGACGAAGCACCGACCATCGACCCGGCCAACACCCCGGCAATGATCTTCGGCGGTACGCCGGTGGATACCGCCGGCTTCCGTCAGGCAGTGAACCGCGCCTATGAAGACCCGCTGCAGCGCCCGACCCGCCAGGTCACCCGCTGGAAGCCGATCGAACAGGCCGAGGAAGAGAAGAAGGAAGACAAGCAGCTGCGGCGTGACACCAACAGCAACGGTGAACGCAAAGCGCGCAAGGACGGCATCGCCTGGCTGGCGCGGCTGGCCGAATGGGGCCTGTGGGGGCTGCTCGGCGTCCTGCTGCTGGTGCTGCTGCTGACCGCACGGCTGTGGCTGCCGTGGCTGCGGGGCAGTGGCCGACGCAAGGCCGAGGCCGCACCGCCGGTGGTGGAGGAACAGGTGGAGTTGCCGGTGGTGCTGCCGCCGGACGTGGCCACCCAGGCCGGCCTGCTCTGGGACCAGGGCCGGCCGCGGCAGGCGCTGGCCCTTCTGTACCGCGCCAGCGTGCGCACGGTGGGCGAGCGCAGCGGTATCGCGCTTCCACCCGGTGCCACCGAAGCGCAATGCCTGCGCGCGTCGCGGCGCATGCCCGAGGCCAGCGACCGTGACCTGTTCGCGCGCATCGTGCGCATGTGGCAGTACGCCGCCTACGGTGGCCGCCTGCCCAGCCGCGCCGATTTCGATGCATTGGCCGATACGCTGCGCCAGCAGTACGGATGGCAGGCATGAGCCCGCGCCTGTTCTGGTCGCTGCTGCTCGGTGCATTGGTGCTGTTCGGTGTACCGCTGACGATCCTTTACCTGCGCACGCATGAGCGGGTGACCGAAACGATCCGGCTGCCGCCACAGGGCGAGGCCGCCTACAACCCGCTGTATGTACTCAGCCAGGCCCTGCGCGCCGATGGCATCGAGGTGCACTCACGGCCGCGTCTGGAACTGCGGCAGATGACGCTGGGGCGCCATGACACGGTGGTGCTGCTGCAGGACAGCAGCGAACTGCCGGTGCCGGCGATGAAACAGCTGCTGGACTGGGTGGACCAGGGCGGCCACTTGCTGGTGCGTACGCCGCCACCGGCCGAGGACGATGCCGGCAGCACGCAGGGGCCCCTGCTGGATCAGCTGGGCGTGGACAGCCTGTTCCAGCGCAGCGACTGCCAGCCGTTCCATGTCGACGACGATCCTGGTCACGTTGAGTTCTGTGGAGGCCGCCGCTTCACCCTGGGTTTTGCCGCCAGTGCACAGGCCGAACGTCGCTGGGGCACGGATCGCGACCTGGTGTTTGCGCGCCTGCGCCATGGCCAGGGCAAGGTGAGCGTGCTGGCCGACATGGAGTTCATGCGCAGCGAGGTGGACTCACCGGCAGCGCGCCTGGCATCGGCAGGGGGCAAGGCCAGCGACGGCCTGCACGACGCGTCGCACCGCGACCTGACCCGCTATCTGCTCGATCCGAACTACGGCAAGGGTGCGGTCTGGCTGATCTACGCCAGCCGCCCGCCGTCGCTGTGGTCGCGCATGTTCTACCAGGGCTGGCCACTGTGGGCGCCACTGCTGCTGGCCCTGCTGGGCTGGTTGTGGGGCCGCTCGCAGCGCTTCGGCAGCCTGCTGCCGTCACCGGTACTGGAACGCCGTTCGCTGCTGGAACACGTGCGTGCCAGTGGTGAACTGCTGCTGCGTTTCGGCCACGGTACGCGCCTGTACGAGGCCGTACTCGCCCTGTTCCTGCACCGCCTGCGCCTGCGCGCACCGGTTGCGGCCGCACTGGATGGTGCGCCACGCGATCAGGCCATCGCCGAGCTGCTGAAGTGGCCTCAAGGCCGCGTTGCCAGCGCGCTCACGCCCCCTCCGCCGCACGATTCCTCCGCCCTGCGCGAGCGCATCCGCTTGCTGCTCCAGATGAGATCCCTGCTATGACCGAAGTCCCCGCGCTGCCGGCGGCCGCCAACGCCCGCCTGATCGAACGCGTCGATGCCATCCGCACCGCCGTCGGACACGCCTTCATCGGCCAGGCCGATGTGCTGGACCAGATTCTGGTGGCCCTGCTGGCCGGCGGCCACGTGCTGATCGAAGGCGTGCCCGGGCTGGGCAAGACGCTGCTGGTGCGCGCGCTGGCCCAGGCCCTGGAGCTGGACTACGGTCGCGTGCAGTTCACCCCCGACCTGATGCCCAGCGACGTCAGCGGCCACGCGGTGTACGACCCGAAGAGCGAGAGCTTCAAGATCCGCCGCGGCCCGGTGTTCACCAATCTGCTGCTGGCCGATGAGATCAACCGTGCACCGGCCAAGACCCAGTCGGCGCTGCTGGAAGTGATGCAGGAAGGCCAGGTGACCATCGAAGGCAAGGCCTTCACCCTGGCGCCGCCGTTCATGGCGCTGGCCACGCAGAACCCGCTGGAGCAGGAGGGCACCTACCCGCTGCCGGAAGCGCAGCTGGACCGTTTCCTGCTGAAGGTGCTGATCGACTATCCGCAGCTGGAGGACGAGAAGCGCATGGTGACCGCGATCACCAGTGGTCGTGCTGCCAGCGATTTCGACCTGAGCCAGGTGCCGCGCGTGCTCGGTGCCGGCGAGTTGCTGGAACTGCAGCGTGCCACTGCGGCGATCACCGTCGATGACGAAGTGATCGACTACGCGGTGCGCATCGTTGCCGCCACCCGGCAGTGGCCGGGTATCGCGGTCGGTGCCGGCCCCCGTGGCAGCATCGCGCTGGTGCGTGCTTCGCGCGCGCAGGCGGTGCTGGCCGGCCGTGATTTCGTCACTCCGGATGATGTGCGCGACATCGCACGCCCGGCGCTGCGCCACCGCATCGCGCTGGCCCCGGAACTGCAGATCGAAGGCCAGGACGCCGACGACGTGCTGGGCGCGCTGCTGGCCAAGGTGGAAGCGCCGCGCCGATGAGGCCGGCCCCGCTGCTGCTGGCGCTGCTGCTGGCCTGGGCCGCCTTGGGTGGCCTGGTGCTGGGCGGGTTGCTGCCGCGCTGGAGCTGGGCGCTGGCGGCACTGGCGATTGCCGTGCCGGCGTTGATGGATCTGTGGCGGCAGTCGCGGCGTCCGTCGCCGCAGGTGCAACGCGAACTGCCCGAAGCGCTGGCACTGGGCGTGCGCCGCGAGGCCGCGCTGCGGCTGCAGGCAGACACGTCGATGACGGTGCAGGTGTTCGACCTGGTGCCCGGCGGCTGGCCGCTGGAATCGCTGCCGCAGCGCGTGCGCCTGCAGGCCGGCAGCGCCTCCACCCTGCACTATCACCTGCACCCGCTGCAGCGTGGGCACTTCCGCTTTGAAGGCGTGCACCTGCGCATGCGCTCGCCGTGGCGCCTGTGGTGGCAGCAACGCACCCTGCCACCGGCGCTGGACGTGCGCGTCTACCCGAACTTCGTGCCGCTCACCCGCTTCGCGCTGTTCAGTGCGGACCAGGCCTCACGGCTGGTGGGTGCGCACGTGAAACGCCGGCGTGGCGAAGGCACCGACTTCCACCAGATGCGCGAGTACCGCATCGGCGACAGCCTGCGCCAGCTCGACTGGAAGGCCACGGCACGGGCACGCAAACTGGTCTCGCGTGAGTACCAGGACGAGAAGAACCAGCAGCTGCTGCTGATGCTCGACAGTGGCCGGCGCATGCTGGCCAGCGAAGGCGGGCTCTCGCATTTCGACCACGCCTTGAACGCTTCGCTGGTGGTGGCGTACCTGGCGCTGCGCCAGGGCGACGCCGCCGGCCTGTTTGCTGCCGGTGGTGAACGCCGCTGGGTGGCGCCGCAGCGTGGCATGGGCACGGTCGAGCACCTGTTGCGTGCCAGCTACGACCTGCAGCCGCGCGCGGTGGCCACCGACTACCTGGCCGCCGCCACCGAGGTATCGCTGCGCCAGCGTCGGCGCGCGCTGGTGATGCTGGTCAGCAACGTGCGCGACGAGGACATCGAAGACCTGCTGGCGGCAGTGCGCCTGCTGCAGCGGCGCCACCTGGTATGCGTGGCCAGCCTGCGCGAGCGCGAGCTGGACGGCGTGCTGGACAGCGAAGTGCAGACACTGGAAGACGCCACCCAGGCCGCTGCCGCCGCACTCTACCTGCAGCAGCGCGCGAAGGCGCACGACGCACTGCGCAGCGAGAAGGTGATGGTGCTGGACGTGACCGCCGATGCCCTGCCCGCAGCGCTGGTGGAGCGCTACCTGGCAGTGAAGCGCGAAGGGTTGTTGTAGCCCTGCGCTTGACCGGAGCCGAGCATGGGCTCGGCTCTACACGTGTTGTTCCGTAGAGCCGAGCCCACGCTCGGCTGCCGTATCAGCGCTCACCCAACAACCGCCGCTGCAACCGCTCCACCGCGCGCTGCAGCAGCACCCGGTTGCGGGCCAGCTTCATCCACTGCGGCAGGCGCGAGAACATGGATCGGTGATGGCCGCTGCCTTCGCGCAGTCTGGCCGCGGCGTAGTCGTGCAATGCCTGCAGGTGCTCGGCGTTATACGCCCACAGCAGGCCAGCCGAGGTTTTTTCCACCAACCTCAAAGGCAGGCCGAAGTCCGGGTCGATGGCTTCGTTGCCAAGCCACCGCGACCGGGTGACCTCGACATCGCTGCTGCGCCCACATTGGCTGCAGTCCGCAGCCATGGTCCGCAGCGGCGGGGTGGCACGGGCACGACGTACCTCGATGCGTACCCACTGGTCGCCGCAATAACCACACGGCCGGTAACCGCTGTAGCGCACCGGTCCTACCCAGTCTCCGGAGCCACAGCGGCTGCAACCGCAGCCGCCGTTCAATGCCTGGCTGCAACCCAGGCACCGGAAGCGGCGTGAATCAGGCGTACCTACCACCCAACCCGGCGTGTCACATCGATTGCAACGCACCGCCACCCGGTCTGCATAGCGCAGCAGGGAGTGACCGTCGTCCCGGTGGCGCCCAGCCACCATCAGACGTAGATCCGCGTCGGCGCCTCATCAACGATCGCGTGCGGCACGAAGCGCGCACTGTCACGGGTGATCGCGCTGTCGTCCTCGCGGATGCCGATGCCGCAGGCGTGGTCACCGATCACCCAGCTGCCGATCAGCGGGTAGCCGCCTTCGAAGCGGGTCAGCGGATGCGCGCGCTGGATGATCGCCGGGCCGTCGTAGGGACCGTCGCTGCGCTGGGTGCTGCCATCGGCCAGGTGCATCTCGATGTTCGCGCCTTCGCGCGAGAACAGCGGCTTGCGCACCCAGCCCGAGGCCAGTGCACTGCCGTCATCGAAGTGCGCTTCCAGCAGATTCGGATGGCCCACGTTGCGTTGCCACAACAGCGGCAGGATGCCCTTGTTGCTCAATACCGCCTTCCAGGCCGGTTCCAGCAGCTGCACGCCCGAGCCGGGCAGCGCGCGGCCGAACTCTTCGGCCATCAGGTCTTCCAGCGGATACAGCTTGAACAGCGTGCCGATCACCGAATCATCCAGCGCGGTGAAGCGGCCGTCTTCGGACAACCCGATATCCTCGACGGCGATGGCCTGGCCGTGCAGGCCGGCCTGCGAGGCGCAGTCGCGCAGGTAGTCAACCGTGCCACGGTCTTCTTCGGAACTGCCCACCGCGCTGAAGTACAGCGGCGGCGGCAGCTGCGTGGCCAGTTCGCCGAAACGCTCGACCAGCGCCTCGTGGATCGCGTTGAACTGGTCGGCATGCTGCGGCAGGCGACCGGCATTACGCTGGTCTTCCAGCCACTGCCACTGGAAGAAGCTGGCCTCGAACAGCGAGGTCGGCGTGTCGTAGTTCAGTTCGTACAGCTTGGCCGGGCCGGTACCGTCGTAGGCCAGGTCCAGGCGCCCGTACAGGTGTGGCTGGCGCTGGCGCCAGCTGTCGGCGATCCAGTCGCGGTAGTGCGACGGAATCGCCAGCTGGTCCATCAACCGTTCACTGGCGATGACATCGCCCACCAGGTCCAGCGCCATCTGGTGCAGCTCGGCGCTGGGGTCTTCGATGTCCTGTTCGATCTGGCGCAGGGTGAAGGCGTAGTACGCGCTTTCATCCCAGTACGGCTGGCCGTCGATGGTGTGGAAGCGGAAACCCGCCTCTTCCGCGCGTACCCGCCACTGGGCACGCTCGGCAATCCGGATGCGCTGCATGGGTCGATCAGCCGCCGTAGCTGCCGCTGGTGCTGCGGCGTGCGCTGGTGTTGCCGAAGCCACCACGGCTGGCAGTGACCGCACGGTTCGGCTCGCTGGTGACCGGCGCCAGGCCAGCCTTGCCGGCACCGATGCCGCTGGCGGTGTTCAGGCCACCGGTGCCGCCCGGTGCCGGGCGCGCCCAGCCAGCGTTCTTGTCCTGGTAAGCCGGTGCCGACGCCGGCGCCTGCGGGGCGAGGCCGCCGCGGTTGCTCAGCATCTGCGACATGAAGAAGCCCATCATCATCGGGCCGATGAACGAGGTACCCGCCGACGTGTGCTGCTGCACGCACTGTTCCGGCTTGTAGTCCTTCTCGCAGGCTTCCTTGCTGGCGTACTTCGGCGCCGCATCGGCGGCCTGCTTCTGCGCTTCAGCAAAGGCATTGCGGCACGACGACGGATCGCCGGTGGCCTCGGTGCAGGCCTCCACCGAGGTGTACAGGCCTTCCTGCACCTTCACCTCCGGCTCCTTCTGGCAGGCGGTGAACAGCAGCGGCGCGGCACTCATCAGCAGCAGCGCGGTGGTGCGGGAACGTTTCATGGCCTCATGCCCTGTCGACGGATCAATGCCCCAATGATGCCAAATCCGGACCAGCAACCGGAATCGGCAAAGTCCGAAAGATGAACGGACTTTCATTTTCGTCGTTCCCCATCGTCCACGCATGGCGTGGATCCATCGTGTCGACCAAGGTCGACACCTACCAAGAGCAGAGCGCCGGCCCTCGACAGATCGCAGGAAACTGTCGAAGGCGGGGTGGGTCCGGTTGCGGGGGCGTGAGCGCCATGGATGGCGCGACCGAGGCTACATGGACGTACTTGCGCCGTCCCCCGCAACCGGACCCACCCCGCCATCCCACGGATAGCCGGCTTTTGCTGTTGCTGTTGAGGTTGCCGGCCAGCGGCCGGCACTACCGCTTCGGCAGGTGCAGGGCGCAGCCCTGCCGATCACCCCAACGCGATTCGCCGCCCTTCGCGCGCACTGTCCATGCCGGCCTGCAGCAGCCGCATCAACTGCAATGCCTGCACCGGGCTGACCGTGGCTTCTCCGTCGCCATGCATCGCCGCCGCGAACTGTGCATACAGCCGCCGGTAGTCACCGGGCAGGTTGTCGACCGTCGTGCGCTGCACGTTGTCTTCGGCATCGCAGCGCACCAGCTCACCATGCCGCGGATCGATACCCCAGCCTGGCGCACCGGGTGCCACACCGCGGCGCAGCTGCGCCTCCTGCACGTCCAGGCCGTGCTTGATCCAGCTTGCCTTGCTGCCATGCACGCTGAAATGCGGCGTCTGCGCCGCCACCAGCGAACCGGAATGGATGATCGCGCGATGCCGCGGGTAGTGCAGCACCGCGTGGAAGTAATCGATGCCGCTGCCACCTTCGCGCTGCACGGCCAGATCGGCATCGACCGCCTCGGGCCAGCCGAACAGCACCAACATCTGGTCCAGCAGGTGCGGGCCCAGGTCGTACCACAGGCCACTGCCGGGGCCATCCTGTTCGCGCCAGCGGTCGCGTACCTGTGGACGGTAGCGATCGAAGTGCGCATGGCACTCGGCAATGTTGCCGAGCGTCCCGTCCGCAAGCAGCGCCTGCAGCGTGAGGAAGTCGGCATCGAAGCGCCGGTTCTGGAACACGGTGGCGATGCGTCCGGCATCGCGTGCCGCAGCCAATACCGTTTCCGCTTGGGCCACGTCCAGCGCGAACGGCTTGTCGACCAGCACATGCTTGCCCGCAGCCAGTGCCGCGATTGCCAGCGGCGCATGCTGTTCATTCGGCGTGGCGATCACTACGGCATCCACGGCTGGATCGTCGAACACCTCCTGCGGCGTGGAACGCACGTGCACGTCGCTGAACGCGCGCAGCAGCGTGTCGCGCTGCGAGCTCACGATGCTGTGCAGCACCAGGCCCGGCGTGTGCTGGATCAGGGGCGCATGGAAGACGCGGCCGGCAAGGCCGTAGCCGATCAGGGCCAGATGCAGGTCGGGGCGCATGGCAGAGCTCCGGCAGTGGGAAGGGCAGGGTAAACGACCCGCGACGGCAACCCCAAACTGAACCGTTGCCGTTGAATGCGGGTCGATTCACGGCAGCGTGACCGCAGCGCCACGCGTGCTCTACGCCTACTTGTCCAGACTGGCAGCACATTCCGCAGGAGTACGACACGATGAGCAATACGACCCGCACGCTGATTGCCTCGGCCCTTACGCTGGCCCTGGCGCTGTCCTCCTCGGCCGCATTCGCCAAGGATCCGGCCGCGAAGAGTCCCCCCAAGACCGATCATTCGGCAATGACCCACGCCGACCGCCATGATTCCAACGAGCCGGTGACCGACAGCTGGATCACCACCAAGGTGAAGGCTGATCTGCTGGCCAGCAGCAACGTTCCGGGCACGGAGATCAAGGTGGAAACGGTGAACGGCGTGGTCAGCCTCAGTGGCGCCGTGGCGACCCAGGCCGAGAAGGACAAGGCGGTCACCACCGCCAAGGGCATCAAGGGCGTGACCCGCGTCGATGCCGCTGCATTGAAGGTCAGTGCTGCTGCCAAGCGCTGACCCCGGTGGGCGCCCCATGCGGGGCGCCCACTGACCTGTAGAGCCGAGCCATGCTCGGCTGGAACTCCAAGGCAGCCGAGCGTGGGCTCGGCTCTACAGCATCGAATTCCGAACCCGTTCAGCCAACCGCGCTGGAAATTCCAGAGTTGTGACCGCCTGCGCTATATTGCCGGTTCCGCCGCAGTGGGGCCGGTAACGGCAGACGCTTTGCGGCTGTGCTGACGAGGAACTATGGCGCTGGTTTTCAGTGATGACATCTGGGACCGCTGGCGGTTGCCGGCCCTGGCGCTGGCCGCTGCCGCGATCATCGCGGTGCCGTGGTTGACCCTGCGCAAACTGCAGCAGGACAGCGAAGATGCGATGGCCTGGGTCAACCATACCCAGGCTGTCGGTGTGGCGCTGCAACAGCTGCAGGCCGATGTACGCGATGTCGAATCGGCCGCGCTGACCCTGTCCAAGGGCGTGGACGCACCTGGCCTGCGCGAGCGCATGGCCAAAGCCAATGACCTTCCCGGGCGCCTGGCTGAACTGGGGCGGATGACCCGCGACAATCCTGATCAGCTGATCCGCATCGGCCGCATCGAGTCGATGCTGGAAGGGCGCATGGCGCTTGCCCGCGAACTGGCAAAGTCCGAGCCCAACAGTGATCAGCGCGAGCTGGTGCAGGATCTGAGCACGCGTTATCCGATCCGTGGCCTGGTGGAGGAACTGCAGGCCAGCGAGCAGAAACTGCTGACACAGCGTGCCGAGCAGGCTGCCCGCCAGCGCAAGCAGACCGAGCTGGTGTCGTGGAGTTCGCTGGTGATCCAGCTGTCGCTGCTCGGCCTGGTGCTGTGGCTGCTGCAGCGGCAGATTGGTCGCCGCCTGTATGCCGAACGGCAGTCGCTGCGCTCGGCCGCACGTGCAGCCTCGGTGCTGCAGACCGTGCGTGAACCGATCGTGCTGCTCGACCGCGACCTGCGCGTGCAGCTGCACAACCCTGCCTTCGCCGAGTTGTACGGGCTGCAGGATGAACGCGCCGATGGCCTGTTGCTGGACACTGTCGGCGACGGCGCGTGGAAGGATCCCGTGATGCGCCAGCGACTGTCCGATGTGCTGTTGCGCGGCCGCGAACTGTGGGACTTCGAGCATGAACAGCGCGCCGCCGATGGCATGGTGCGCTACATGCTGCTCAACGCGCGGCGCATGCCGCTGCCGGACACCGACGACGAAGTGGTGTTGCTCACGATCAGTGACGTCACCGTGCAGCGTGCCGTGCAGTTGCGGGTGGAGGAACTGAACCGCCAGCTGGAAGGCAAGGTTGCGCAGGTGTCCGAGGTCAACAGGGAACTGGAAGCCTTCAGCTATTCGGTCTCGCACGATCTGCGCGCGCCGCTGCGCCACGTGGCCGGATTCTCCGACAAGCTGTCGCGCCATCTGGGCGACGCCGCCGATGACAAGAGCCGCCATTACCTGGAGGTGATCTCCAGTTCGGCGCGGCGCATGGCGGCACTGATCGACGACCTGCTGGTGTATTCGCGGCTGGGCCGCGCGGCAATGCGCCAGCAGGCGGTGGACATGCAGTCGCTGGTGGCCGATACCCGCGCCATGCTCGATTCCAACCTGCAGGCCGAGGCCGAGAACAGCGGCCACGCGCACCACGTGGAGTGGAGCATCGCACCGCTGCCGATCGTGGTGGGCGATGAGAACATGATCCGCCAGGTCTGGCTGAACCTGCTCGGCAACGCGGTGAAGTATTCGGGCAACCGCGAACCGGCGAAGATCCGCGTGGACTACCAGCCGCAGCCTGACGGCGGTCATCAGTTCACGGTCAGCGACAATGGTGCAGGCTTTGACATGGCCTACGCCGGCAAGCTGTTTGGTGTCTTCCAGCGCCTGCACAAGGCCAGCGACTACCCGGGTACCGGCATCGGCCTGGCCAGCGTGCGCCGCGTGCTCACCCGTCATGGTGGCCGTATCTGGGCCGAGGCTGAACCGGACGTCGGCGCCACCTTCCACTTCTACCTGCCTCCCGCGATCGATGCGGACAAACAAGGGCCTTCTGCATGACCACTCTGCGCACCATTCTTCTCGCCGAAGACAGCCCGGCCGATGCCGAAATGGCGATCGACGCCCTGGAAGAGGCGCGTCTGGCCAACCCCATCGTGCACGTCGAGGATGGCGTGGAAGTGATGGACTACCTGTTGCGCCGTGGTGCCTTT
Source organism: Stenotrophomonas sp. AS012628 (assembly GCF_010608305.1). Lineage (NCBI taxonomy): Bacteria > Pseudomonadati > Pseudomonadota > Gammaproteobacteria > Lysobacterales > Lysobacteraceae > Stenotrophomonas > Stenotrophomonas sp. AS012628. The sequence goes on from NZ_VMBJ01000028.1 coordinate 16,450, forward strand.
GCCAACCGTGAGGAAGGCCTGCCGGCGGTGCTGCTGCTGGACATCAAGATGCCGCGCATGGATGGCCTGGAAGTGCTGCGGCAGATCCGCGAGCACGAAGAGCTCAAGCGCCTGCCGGTGGTGATCCTGTCGTCCTCGCGCGAGGAAAGTGACCTGGCCCGCAGCTGGGACATGGGCGTGAACGCCTATGTGGTCAAGCCGGTGGACGTGGACCAGTTCTTCGGCGCGGTGCAGACCCTGGGAAAGTTCTGGGCGTTGATCAACCAGGCACCGGAACTCGAGTGAGCCCATGCCCCTGACCGGTCCCGCCCTGGGGGCGCTGCGCATCCTGCTGGTGGAGGACTCACCGGAAGATGCCGAGCTGATGTCCGAACAGATGCTTGATGCGGGCCTGGAGGCCCGTTTCGAGCGTGTCGAGAGCGAGGCTGAACTGCGCCAGGCACTGGTCGCGTTCCAGCCGGACATCGTGCTGTCCGACCTGAGCATGCCGGGATTTTCCGGTGACGACGCGCTGCGCATCGTGCGCGAAACCTCACCGGAAGTGCCCTTCATCTTCGTCTCCGGCACCATGGGTGAGGAGAACGCGGTGGCGGCGCTGCAGAAGGGCGCCAATGACTACATCATCAAGCACCTGCCGGCGCGCCTGCCGTCGGCAGTGGCGCGTGCGATCCGCGATGCACGCAGCGCGATCGAGCGTGCACGGGTGGAAACCGAACTGATGCGCGCACAGCGCCTGGAAAGCCTGTCGCTGCTCGCCGCCGGCCTCAGTCACGACCTGCGCAACATCCTGCAGCCGCTGCTGATCATGCCGGACCTGCTGAAGGCGCGAACCGACGATCCGCAGCTGCACCATCTGGCCGATGTCATCGCCGAGTGCGGCCGCCGTGGCCATGAGATGGCCGAATCGATGCTGTCGTTCGTGCGCGGTTCGCGCAAGCCGAGCGAACGCATCGAGATCGATGGCCTGTTCGATGCGGTGGCGCTGCTGTTGCGCAGCAACGTGCCCGATGCGGTGCGCCTGGAACTGCAGGTGCAGGACGAAGGCCTGGTGGTCGACGCCAACTACACCGAACTGCAGCAGGTGATGTTGAACCTGGCGCTCAACGCGATCCAGGCGATGCCCAACGGCGGTCGCCTGAGCCTGACCGCCAGCCATGCCGGCCAGCGCGATGGCGTGGACTGGATGCACATCCGGGTGGCTGACGAAGGGATCGGCATGGATGCGGACACACTGTCGCATCTGTTCAATCCATTCTTCACCACCAAGGCCGATGGCACCGGCCTGGGCCTGATCTCCTGCAAACGCATTGTTGAAGGCGCCGGCGGCAGCATCCACGTCAGCAGCCAGCCGGGGCAGGGCACCTGCTTCGAGCTGCGCCTGCCGATGCACGACGCCATTGATGGCAGTGAGCCGATCGAACAGCTGGTGGCACTGGGCAGTGGCCAGTCGATTCTGGTGGTCGATGGCGAAGCCACGCGCCTGTCGCTGCTGGGCAATGCGCTGTCCAGCCAGGGCTACCAGCTGCAGCTGGCGTCCGACGGCCCGGCTGCGCTGCGCTGGATGCAGCAGGAGGCGTTGCCGGCACTGGTGATCGCCGACGCCGGCTCCAAGCTGCTGCCGGCCAGCCAGCTGCTGGGCGAGATGGCGGCACTGGGCTATCGCGGCCCGGCGCTGGTGCTGGAGGACCCTGCGGTGCCGGTCTCGGTCGATGCATTCCCGGCCGGTGTGGAGGTGCATGTGCTGCGCAAGCCGCTGCAGATGCAGCAGGTCTTCCGCGCGGTGGCCGAAGCGCTGGGTTGATGCCGCTGGAGTTCTGTAGAGCCGAGCCTATGCTCGGCTGCTGTTCGTATTGACCTCGACAGCCGAGCATGGGCCCGGCTCTACAGGATGGTTTCCCAGGGGAACCGCGGCAGGGCGTCCACCGCCTGTTCCAGCCGCCGCGACCAGTTCTGATGGATGTCGGCATACAACGCCGAATCCGCGCCCAGCCGCAGTTTCTGGCCGATGCGCAGCTCGCCGTCGCGCAGCAGCGCAAGATCGATCGGCAGGCCCACCGACAGGTTGGAACGGATGGTGGAGTCCAGCGAGACGATCGCCGTGCGCGCCGCGTCTTCCAGGCGGGTGGCCGGGCTGAGAATGCGGTCGAGGATCGGCTTGCCGTACTTGGACTCACCGATCTGCAGGTAGGGCGTCTCCGGCGAGGCGGCGATGGCGTTGCCAAGCGGGTAGATCATGTACAGCCCGGGCCGCTCGCCGGCGATCTGGCCGCCGAAGATCAGCGTGGCCTGGGTGTTGACTCCATCGTGGCCATGTTCGCTGTGGCTGCTGTGCACCTGGCTGTCCACCAGCAGCTGGCCGACGTACTCGGCAGCCTCGAACAGGTGGGTCATGTCGTGCAGGTTGGGCGTGCGTCGTTCACTGGCGTCGCGCCCCAGGCGCGACACCAGCAGCTGGGTGGTGGCCAGGTTGCCAGCCGCCATCAGCACGTAGGCTGCCTGGCCGGGGTACTCGAACACGTGCAGCTTGCGGTGCACGCGCACATCGTCCAGCGAGGCATTGGTCCGGGTGTCGGCAGCGAAGACCAGGCCCTCGTCCACCTCGATTCCAACGCAATAGGTCATGTCGGTGCCCTATCATGTGCGTCCCGGATTGTAGGCAGGCCGCCGTGACGACGGCATGTCCACGCCCCCCCAAGTGCCGTCACCTGAACCGCATGACCACCGTGCTCCTGAGCCTGGGCAGCAACGTCCAGCCCCGCCGCTACCTCCACGCCGCGGTGACGGCCCTGCGCGAGCGCTTCGGCGCGCTGCGGGTGTCGCCGGCCTACCGTACTGCCGCGGTCGGCTTCGACGGCCCGGCCTTCCTCAACAACGCCGTGGCGATCGACACCGACCTGCCGCTCCAGGAACTGGACGACTGGCTGCACGCGCTGGAAGACGCGCACGGCCGCGACCGCAGCGGGCCGCGCTTCTCCGACCGGACCCTGGACATCGACGTGGTGTTCTACGGTGACCTGGTGGTGGAAGGCCCCGGCCACCTGCGCATTCCGCGCCCGGAGCTGAAGCATGCCTTCGTGCTGAAGCCGCTGGCCGACATCGCCCCGGACTTCATCGACCCGGTCAGCGGATTGGACCTGGCCACGCTGTGGCGTGCGCACACGCAGTTTGGCGAAGCGTTCGAGGTGGTGGAGCTGGAATGATGGGTTGTTGTTGCCGCTGCGCTCGCCGGGCATGGCCCGGCGCTACCGGTGGTGCCGGCCGCTGGCCGGCAACATTTCAGCTGACGGTGCGCCCACCATCCACGCGCAGGGTGTGGCCGGTGACGAAGCTGGCTTCGGCCACCAGCCAGTACACCGCTTCGGCAATCTCCTCGACCGTGCCGATCCGCGCCAGCGGCGTGCGCGCCAGCAGCGCCTCGCGGGCGAAATCGTCCTTGCCCTGTTCCGGCCACAGGATCGCGCCGGGCGCCACCGCATTGACCCGCACCTTCGGCGCCAGCTCCAGCGCCAGCGAGCGGGTGGCCATCTCCAGCGCGGCCTTGGCCATCGTGTAGGCGATGTGGTCCCGCATCGGGTCGGTGCCGTGCAGGTCGGTCAGGTTGACGATGCAGCCCTGCTGGCGGCGCAGGTAGGGCGCCGCCGCCTGTGACAGCAGCAGCGGCGCGCGCGCGTTGACCGCATACAGCTCGTCCATTGCCTCGGCGGTGACCTGACCGAGCGGGGTGGGGAAGAAGTTGGAGGCATTGTTGACCAGCGCGTCCAGGCGGCCAAAGTGGGTGACGGCCTGTTCCACCAGGTCGGGCAGGGCGTCGGCGTCACGCAGGTCGGCCTGCAGGGCCAGCACGCTGCCGGGGCGCACGTTGTCGAAATCGAACGCGGCCTGCTGCAGCTCGGCGCTGGAGGTGTTGGCATGCAGCACCACCGACCAGCCACAGGCGTGGAACTGGCGGGCGATGGCCGCACCGATCCGGCGCGCGCTGCCGGTGATCAGGACCACGGGGTGGGTATCGCTCATCGAGGGTCCTCCAAGGCTCGGCTATCCTGTGCACCATTGTCACCGCATTCGAAGACGCCATGCAGCCCACCTTCCCCCTGCCCGAAGCCGATGCCCTGGCCCACAGCGACCAGCTGGCGGCCGCCCTGCGTGCTGAAATCCTCGCGCAGGGCGGGGCGATGCCCTTCTCGCGCTTCATGGAACTGTGCCTGTATACCCCTGGCTGGGGTTACTACAGTGCCGGCGCCAGCAAGTTCGGTGGCAGTGGTGACTTCACCACCGCGCCCGAGCTTGGCAGCCTGTTCGCCGGCAGCGTGGCCAATGCGCTGGCGCCGGTGTTCGCGCAGCTGGGTGCACAGGCGCGGATGCTGGAACTGGGCGGCGGTACCGGCGCCTTTGCCGAGGCCGTGCTGCTGCGCCTGGCCGAACTGGACGCGCTGCCGTCGCGCTATGCCATCCTCGAACCCAGCGCCGACCTGCGCGAGCGACAGCAGCAGCGCCTGCAGCAGAACCTGCCGGCCGAGCTGGCCGCGCGCGTGGACTGGGTCGACCGCCCGTTCGAAGAGGACTGGGAAGGCGTGGTGTTCGCCAACGAGGTGATCGACGCGCTGCCGACTCCGCGCTTCCTGATCCGCGATGGCGAGGTCTATGAGGAAACCGTCGAGCTGGATGCCGAAGGCAACTTCATCCGTGGTGCGCAGCCGGCCGATATCCTGCTCAACGGTGCGGTGCGCCACATCGAGCGCTACCTGGAAAAGCCCTTCGCCGAAGGCTACCGCTCCGAGGTGCTGCCGCAGCTGCCGTACTGGCTGCAGGCGGTGGCCGGCGGCCTGCAGCGTGGCGCGATGCTGTTCGTCGACTACGGTTACAACCGCGGCGAGTTCTACCAGCACGACCGCGACGATGGCACCGTGCGCGCGTTCTACCGCCACCACGTGCACAACGACGTGCACCGCTGGCCGGGCCTGCAGGACATTACGGCGTCGGTGGATTTCACCGCGATGGCCGAGGCCGGCATGCACGGCGGTTTCGAGCTGGCTGGCTACTGCAGCCAGGCCAGCTTCCTGCTCGGTAATGGCCTGGACCAGGTGCTGCTGCTGGCCGAGGAACGCACCGACGAGGTCGGCCGCATCCAGTTGCGCGACCAGGTGAAGAAGCTGACCCTGCCGACCGAGATGGGCGAGCGCTTCCAGGCCATCGGCCTGCAGCGTGGCGTCGATTTCGAACCGGCCTTCGAACTGGGTGACCTGAGCTGGCGCCTGTGAGCGAGGTGTTGCCGGTGATCAAGCCGTTGCGGCGGCCGCGGTTGTGGGCCGTGCTGTGGGGTTTGGCCGTGCTGCTGGTGATTGTGGTCTGCCTGATCCCGCCACCGCCGATTCCGTTGCCGGAAAACAGCGACAAGGGCGAACACTTCCTCGCCTATTTCATCCTGGCAGGCAGCGCGGTGCAGCTGTTCCGTCGGGGCCGCCCGCTGCTGTGGGTGGGCGTGGGCCTGGTGCTGATGGGCATCGGCATCGAGTTCGCGCAGGGCGCGCTGACCAGCAACCGCATGGCCGACCCGATGGATGCCATCGCCAACACGATCGGTGTGCTCGCCGGCATGGCCACCGCACTGACCCCGCTGCGCGACCTGCTGCTGCGCTGGCGCGGGTGAGGTTCCTGTAGAGCCGAGCCCATGCTCGGCTTTCCGGTTGAAAAGCAGCCGAGCATGGGCCCGGCTCTACAGTAGATCCACGCGATGCGTGGATCCGGCCGCAAAGCGCAACCAAGGTTGGCACCTACCTGAGCGTGACCTCATCCAGCACCCACATCGCCGGGCGCGTGTCGCCGGTGAAGTTGATGCACAGATCGCCGTTGCCAGCGGTGCCCTTCGGCAGCGCCGCGCGCAGGGTCACGAAGCCGTCGGCATCGGTCTGCGCCGGCAGCGGCACCTGAGCCAGCACCTTGCCCGTGCAATCACCGCGGCGGATCAGCATTTCACCGTGTGCGCTCCGGGCCTTTTCGAAGCGGCGCTTCGGCTCGTCGTGGGCCAGCTGGAAGTAGTACGGAATACGCCCCGCACGCACTTCCACGTTGCCGATGCCGTCCAGCTGCGCCTGCGGCCAGCGCCAGCACGGCTGGAAGATGTCCACGTTGAACACCGCACGCGTTCCCTCACGCGGGCCATCGTCTTCCAGGCGCAATACCAGGCCGTTCGTGCCCACGCAGCTGAGTAGCTCATCACTGCGGCGGCTGAGCAGCGACTGCGCGGTGAATGCGGCGATGGTCGGCTTCGCGGCCAGCATCTGCCCCTGGTAGAACGCCGCCGCCTGCACGGTGGTCGGTAGTTTCCCGGTCAGCGGCTGCTGGTACAGCGGCGACTGCGCGGTCACCGGTTGGCCATCGGTGCTGTAGCGCACTTCATAACCCAGCGGATTGGCCAGTGACACGGTCACTGTGCCGGCCGCGCGGTTGTCGGTGTAGTCCACGCCCACTTCGAACGGGGTCTGCGCATAGGCCAGGCCCCAGGCACGGTAGCGCTGCAGCTGGGAGGGCAGGCGCGCGAGGAAATCGCGGAAGTCGCGATGCTCCGGCGTGCTCCAGCCGGTCTCGGCCACCGCGGCCACGCGCGGGAACAGGTTGTGCTGCAGGCGTGCATAGCTGCGCGTGTGCTCGGTGAACATGTTGGCCTGCAGGCCCAGGATGTGCCCACGCTTGTCGGCGGCCAGCTCGGCCGGCACCGGCTCGAAGTTGTAGAGCTTGCCGAGGTTGACCTGGGTCGGACGGCCCGGCGGTTCATTTGGCGAGGCGGTCTGCAGGTAATCCAGGTACAGGTAGCCGACCGGCGACATGATCACGTCATGGCCGGCGCTGGCCGCAGCCAGTCCGCCTTCGGTGCCCTGCCACGACATCACTGTGGCCTGCGGCGGCAATCCGCCTTCGAGGATTTCGTCCCAGCCGATCAGGCGCCGGTCGTGTTCCTCCAGGAAGGTTTCCAGGCGCTTGATGATGTGGCTCTGCATGGCCATTTCATTCTTGATGCCCAGCGCACGCATGCGCTGCTGCACCCGCTTGGATGCTTCCCACTGGTCCTTCACCGCCTCGTCGCCACCGACGTGCACGTACCTGGCCGGGAACAGCGCGATCACTTCTTCCAGCACGTTCTCGAGGAAGGTGACGGTGCTGTCTTCCACGTTGAACAGGTTTGGGAACACGCCCCACTCGCTGATCGGCTTCAGCGGCGTATCGATGGTGCCCAGCTCCGGATACGCGGCAATCGCAGCAGTCGCGTGGCCCGGTACATCGATTTCCGGAATCACCTGGATATGCAGCTTCGCGGCATAGGCGATCACTTCGCGGATCTGCTCCTGGGTGTAGAAGCCGCAGTACGGATGCTCCTGGCCGCTGACCGGATCGATGCCGCCGTCACCGGCCGGCAGGCGGCAGCTGCCCACGTCGGTCAGCTTCGGGTAGCGCTTGATCTCCATGCGCCAGCCCTGGTCGTCGGTCAGGTGCCAGTGGAAGGTGTTGAGCTTGTGCGCGGCCATCGCGTCGAGCACGTGCTTGATCTCGTCCAGGCTCTGGAAGTGACGGGCGGAGTCGAGCATGAAGCCGCGCCAGCTGAAGCGCGGCGCGTCCTGGATCTGCACTGCGGGCAGCACGCCGTTGCTGCCGCCGGTGGCGAGCTGGGCGAGGGTGGTCGCGCCGTAGAACAGGCCGGTTTCGTTGCCAGCCTGCACCAGCACGCCCTGTGCGGTGCTTTCCAGCGTGTAGCCCTCACCGCTGTCGCGGAAGGTGGGCACGATCTGGAAGCGGATGCTGCCGGCCTTGGCGCTGGCTTTGCCCTTGGCCAGTGCCAGGCGCGGGCCACCGCTGCGGGCCAGCAGGTCGGCGAACTGGTTGGCGACGCGCTGCGCGGCTTCGCCTTCGGCCTGCAGCACGGTATCGGCGCGCACGGTGATGCCGCTGCCCTGGCCGCGCTGCACGGTGGCCGGGGCGGGAATCAGCATCAGGCTGCCGGCGCGCAGCTGCGGGCCGGGTGCTTCAGCGGCAGGCGTGGGGTCGGCGGCAAGTGCCGGCAGCGCCGGCAACAGGGCGAGCAGGCTGCCCAGCAGCACTGCGCTGCGCATCCGGGCGCGGGAAGGCTTGACCATCGGTACGACTCCTTGGAACGGTGCGATGAACGCTATACATGAAAAACGCCGGGCCCGGAATGACCCAGGCCCGGCGTGCGTGCACGACTCGGCGATGTTGCTGCCGCTGGATCAGTACTTGAAGCGGAAGTTGAGGTAGTACTGGCGACCGTTGCTGTAGAACGAGGTCGGGATCGCCGCGGTCTGGTAGTACTTGTAGGTCGGGTTGTTGAGGTTGAGCGCATCGAAGCTGATGCTCAGCCAGTCGGTGGCCTTGTAGCTCAGCGACGCCGACAGGGTGCCGAAGTCATCCTGGTAGTACGGGTTGGCGCCGGACAGGCCGATCAGGAACGACGAACGGCGGGTGTAGCTGACGCGTGCACCGAAGGTATCGTTCTCGAAGTAGGCACCGACGTTGTAGGTGTTCTTCGAAGTGCCCAGCAGGTTGTCGCTGCCGTCGGCCCAGGTGTGGTCGGTGCTGCCATCGGCGTAGGTGTAGTTGGCATTGACACCGAAGTACTCGCCGATCGGCTGCTCATAGGCCACTTCGATACCGCGGACCTTGCCGTCGGCATTGCGCGGGCGGGAGATGTTGTATTCCTCGAGACGGTTGGTCAGCTCGCTGAACAGCATCTCCTTTTCGGTGCTGAAGGCCACGTAGTCCTTCAGGCGCATCGAGTAGGCACCGATCGACAACATGCCGCGCGGCATGAAGTACCACTCCAGGTTGGCATCGAAGTTGGTCGACACCACCGGCTTCAGCTTCGGATTGCCGCCACCGCCAGTCCGGTTCAGGTCCGAACCGTAGGACGAGGCACCCAGTGCCGAGAAGTCCGGCAGGGTCTGGGTCTGCGAGGCGGCCACGCGCAGCACCAGGTCGTCGCGCAGGTCGTACTTGAAGTTGGCGCTCGGCAGCACGCGGTTGTGCTTGTTCTCGAAAGCTTCGCGGGTCCACGCGCCGAACAGGCTGCTCACGTCCGGCACGGTCGAGCCGGTGGCGGCGGCGTAGGTATCGATATCCTGCTTGATGTTGACGTAGCGCAGGCCGACGTTGCCGCTCCAGCGGTCGCCGCTGAAGTTGCCCTGTACGTACGCGGCGAAGTTCTTCTCGGACACCTTCCACTCGGCGCCGTAGTTGTGGCGGCCGGTCGGGCCGTCATTGCCGGACAGCCAAGTGGAGTTGTTGGTCACCGCTTCCTTCAGCGCACCCGGGGTGAAGTACCACAGGTCACGCGGGAAGCTGCCACCGATGCCGTTGGCAAAGCCGCCGGGGAAGTTGGCGGTAGCGCCGTTCTTCAGCGCATTCCAGATCGCGCCCGGGGTTGCGCCTTCCGGCGACTTGGCCTCGCGCTTGTGGTCGCCGAAGCGGGCGCCGAAATCGATCGAGTTCAATACGCCAGCGTCGGCGAAGTACTGGTTGAAATCGAGCGTGGCCCACTTTTCCTTGTCGATCGCGGTGACCTGCTGGTTGCCCCAGGTGCCGAAGTCGGTCACGCCGCTCGGGCCGATGTTGCCACCGACGTTCCAGTCGATCGGCGAGCCGTTGCCGTGGGTTGCCCAGGTGGCGCCGCCACCACGGGCCAGGTTGACTTCGGCGATGTACTGGCGCGGCGTTTCGCCGGTGCCCTTGGTGCTGCCAGCCTGGAACTTCATGCCCAGGTTGTCGCTGATCTGCCAGTCGGCATCGAAGGTGATGTAGTTGGTCTTGGCCTTCGACTCGCGGTAGATCATGTCGTACACCGCGTAGTCGCGGTCGGCCTGGCCGGCGAAGGTGGCGTTGGACAGCACGCCATCCTTGACGACGTAACCCGGATTCGGGGCCTGGCCCGGAATCAGGATCTTGTTGCCATTGGCATCTTCAACGGTACGGTCGTTGAGGATGCGGCCGCCCCACAGCATGAAGTTGCGGTTGTAGTTGTTCGCCTTCAGTTCCGAGCTGAAGCCTTCCAGGCCGAGGGTCAGGTTGTCCATCGGCTTGAACTGCAGCGACACCAGACCGCCCTTGCGCTCGCGGGTCTGTTCAAACAGGGTCGAGCCGAGCAGGCCCGGCGCGTACACGCCGGCCAGGTCCGGGTTGGACTTGGCCACGGTGCCATTCGGATCGATCTGGAAGAAGCCGCCCGGGATTTCCTGCGCTTCGCGGCGCAGCTCGCGCTTCTGGCTGAAGGCCTGCACCATCACGCCGAAGTTGCCTTCGTCGTTCTTGTAGTTGAACAGTGCCGACAGCTGCGGGTCGTTGGACTTGGCCTGGTCCGAACGCACCATGCCGATGGAGCCTTCCGCAGTGAGCTGCTTGGAGAATTCCAGCGGCTTGCGGGTGAGGATGTTGACGGTACCGGTGGTGCCGCCGTCCTGCAGCTTGGCCTGCGAGGACTTGTTCACTTCCACCGAGCGCACCAGTTCCGACGGCAGCAACGAGTAGCTGACGCTGCGGCCGACGTTGTTGCCCTGGCTGAGCACGAACCAGTCGGCGGTGCCGACGGTGTGGCCGTTGATCAGGGTCTGGGTCAGGCTCGGGCTGGTACCGCGCAGGCTGACACGGTCGGCTTCGTCGAAGCCGCCTTCGTCGGCGCTGGACGAGCTGATGTTCACGCCCGGCAGGCGCTGCAGCGTATCGGCGACGTTGTGCGCGGGCAGCTTGCCCACGTCTTCGGCGGTGACCACTTCCACGCGGGCATTGGCTTCGCGCTTGGTATCCAGCGACTTTTCCATCGAACCACGGATGCCGGTGACCTGCACGGTATCCAGGTCGGTGGCGGTCTGGGCGGCCTGCTGCGCGTGCGCACTGAAGGCGATGCAGCTGACGATGGCGGCCGAAAGCAGGGTCTTGCGGGTGTTCATGATGTCTCTCCTCATCACTCGATTGGATGCCGGCGGCGGTGTTCGATTACGGTTGCGATGACATGCGCGGGGCGGCGGCGAAGTCCCGTGCGTTGGCGTGCCACGTACTGCGTGCTGCGATTGCGTTGAAGCCTGTTGCGGTGTCAGGCGGCCGACTGCTGCTGCAGGTACCAGCTTGCAGCGCCGACCACGCCCAGCTGGCCGTGTTCGACGACCTTCACCGGGATGCGTGCCAGTGCTTCGCCCATCGGCCCCTTCTGCAGGTAGCGTTCGACGAAGGTGCTGGCGTGCAGGTATTCGCGGATCTGCGGCAGGATGCCGCCGGCCAGGTAGACGCCACCGTGGGCGCCGTAGAACAGGGCCATGTCGCCGATGGTGCTGCCGAGCAGGCCGCAGAACACATCCAGCGCCTGGCGCGCGCGTGCATCGGTATCGGCCATGGCGGCGGCGGTGACCGCATCGGGGCTGGCCAGCGTCGGTGCCTGCCCCTGCAGCGCACACACCGCGCGGTACAGGTTCATCAGGCCCGGGCCGGAGATCGCATGTTCGATCGATACATGGGCGCGGTCGCGCTGCATGTGGCGGACGATGGCCATTTCCAGTTCGGTGCTGGCGGCCAGGGTCGGCTGGCCGGCTTCGGTGGGAAGCACCACCGGGCCGTGCGCGGTGGGAATCCACAGTGCTGCACCGAGGCCGGTACCGGGGCCGACCACCAGGGTCGGACCGCGCGTGGCGGTGTCCGGCCCGCACAGGTGCAGCACGCCGCTGGCGTCCACCTGCGCGGCGGCATAGGCCACCGCTTCGAAGTCGTTGACGATGTAGACCCGCTGCAGGCCGACATCGGCCTCCACCTGGCGTGCCGACAGCGGCCACGGCAGGTTGGCGGTGATCACCGTGCCGTCCTCGCGGGCGTAGCCGGCGCTGGCGACCACGCAATGCGTGGGCCGCGGGCCTTCGCCGAGGAAGTCGGACAGGATCGCGCTGAGGCCGGCATGGTCGGCATTGCGGTACTTGCGGTACTCCAGCACCTGCACCGGGTGGGCGGCATCACCGCTGGCCTGGACCCTGGCCACGCGCACATGGGTGCCACCGACGTCGGCGGCCAGGAACGAGGGCGCGACTCGGGACAGGACATGGGCCGGGGCGGGGTGGCTGGCGGTCACTCGGGCTCCTGCTGCAGGTGGGGCCGGCCCCGGGATCGGGGGCGGCGATTGGGGCGGAGTCTGTAACCCCGCTGACAACGATGTCAACGAGTTCGTGACACTTTCGTTGCTGCATCGCAACGAATGCGACATGCAGTAAACGTTTACATGGCGTGAGTGCGGGTTTCACGTTGGAACCGTTGCCGCACATGGGCCAAGGTCTCCGGCGCATTCAGCACGATGCGTTGCGATCAGGTTGCGCAGTGCAGCACGAGGTTCACAGGGCTGCGTGTGGAAGTTGACAAACCGCAGCTGTCCATCGAAAGAATGTGACAACGTTGTTCCCAGCCACTCTCCGACGCCGCGTTCTGCGGCCGTCGCCGCAGGAGCCCTCCTGATGTCCGCCGTCCCCGCTGCAAGCGCGCGCCCGAACGTGGCCACCTCCATCGCCATCGTTGGCGTGTTGTTCTTCCTGATCGGCTTCTTCACCTGGCTCAACGGCCCGCTGATCACCTTCGTCAAGTTGGCCTTCGAACTCAGCGAGGTCGGCGCCTTCCTGGTGCTGATGGTGTTCTACCTGTCCTATTTCTTCCTGGCCCTGCCAGCGTCCTGGATCCTGCGCCGCACCGGCATGAAGAAGGGCCTCAGCCTGAGCCTGCTGGTGATGGCCGGTGGTGCCGCGCTGTTCGGTGAATTCGCCACCCAGCGCTGGTACCCGGGCGCGCTCGGCGGCCTGTTCGTGATCGGCAGCGGCCTGGCGCTGCTGCAGACCGCGATCAACCCCTACATCTCCATCCTCGGCCCGATTGAAACTGCGGCACGCCGCATCGCGCTGATGGGCATCTGCAACAAGATCGCCGGCATGCTCGCACCGGTGCTGATCGGCACCCTGGTGCTGCATGGCATCGGCGACCTGGACAAGCAGGTGCAGGCCGCCGACGCGGTCACCAAGGTCGCGCTGCTCAACGAATTCGCCGCCAAGATCCATGCGCCGTACCTGGCGATGGCCGCGCTGCTGGTGGTGCTGGCGGTGGCCGTGCTGTTCTCGCCGCTGCCGGAGATCAAGTCCTCCGAAGCCAATGCAACGCCGTCAGGGGCACCGGGAACGGCCGAGCGCCGCAGCATCTTCCAGTTCCCGCATCTGTGGCTGGGCGTGCTGTGCCTGTTCGTGTACGTAGGCGTGGAAGTCATGGCCGGTGATGCGATCGGCACCTACGGCCACGGTTTCGGCTTGCCGCTGGACCAGACCAAGATGTTCACCTCGCTGACGCTGGGTGCGATGTTGGCCGGCTACGTGGTCGGCCTGCTGGCGATCCCTGGCCTGGTCTCGCAGTCGCGCTACCTGACCATTTCGGCAGTGATGGGCGTGGTGTTCTGCCTGGGCGCCTGGGCTACGCACGGCTACGTCTCGGTGGCCTTCGTGGCGCTGCTGGGCTTTGCCAACGCCATGATGTGGCCGGCCATCTTCCCGCTGGCGATCCGCGGCCTGGGCCGCTTCACCGAGACCGGCTCGGCCCTGCTGGTGATGGGCATCGCCGGCGGCGCGATCATTCCGCAGCTGTTCGCCGTGCTCAAGCAGCACATCGACTTCCAGCTGGTGTTCGTGCTGCTGATGGTGCCGTGCTACCTGTACATCCTGTTCTACTCGGTGATCGGCCATCGTGCCGGCCTGCCGCAGGACAAGGCCTGATCGGCGATGATGGACGGCAGCCAACCCCAGGGAAAACCCATGCGCAGAGCGACCATCAAGGACGTTGCGGAGAAGGCCAAGGTCTCGCTGAAAACGGTCTCGCGGGTGATCAACAACGAGCCTTCGGTGATGCAGGCCACCCGTGCGCGGGTGCTGCGTGCCATTGCTGAACTCGATTACGAGCCCGATCCGTCGGCGCGCAACCTGCGCAGCGGCACCACCTTCGTGATCGGGCTGGTCTACGACAACCCGAACCCGTACCACATCATCGGCGTGCAGAACGGCGTGCTGGCCGCCTGCCGCGAGACCGGTTTCGGCCTCCAGATCCACCCCTGCGATTCCAGCTCGCCGCTATTGGCCGATGAGCTGGCCGACTGGGTGCAGCGTTCGCGGCTGGCCGGGCTGGTGCTGACCGCGCCGATGTCCGAGCGCCGCGACCTGATCCAGGCGCTGACTGCGCGCGGCATCAAGCTGGTGCGGATCATCGCCGCCACCGAAGACCCCGCCGACGGTGCCTGCGTGTTCGTCGACGACCGCGAGGCGGCCTACGAAATCACCGAGCACCTGATCCAGCTGGGCCACCAGCGCATCGGCTTCCTCTGGGGCGGCATCTCGCACCGCTCCTCGGGCGAACGCTATGCCGGTTACGAAGCCGCGCTGAAGGACTACGGCATGACCGTGGACAAGCATCTGGTGGTGCAGGGCGACTACACCTTCGACGATGGTTTCCGCGGCGCGCGCCGCCTGCTGGCGCTGCGCGAGCCGCCCACCGCCATCTTCGGTTCCAACGACGAAATCGCTGCCGGCGTGCTGGCCGCCGCCAAGTCGGCCGGCATGAACGTGCCCTACGACCTGTCCATTGCCGGCTTCGAGGACAGCCCGTTCTCGCGCCAGTCGTGGCCGCCGCTGACCACCGCCAAGCAGGCCACCGAGGACATCGCCCGCCATGCCGCGCGCCTGCTGATCGCGCAGCTGCGCAGCGACGCCTACGACGATGCGCCGGCACCACTGCACAACCAGGGCTTCGTGCCGCAGCTGGTGGTGCGCGGTTCGACCGCGCCGATGCGCCCGGCTGGCGCACGCCCCCTTCCTTCCGATCCTGCCTGAGCCTGCCATGTCGCTGTCAGACCCCACTTCCACCCTGATGTTCGCCGAGGCCGCTGAAGCGGCTGACGTGGTTGCCCGCCAGTTCTCGCGCAACCACGCCACCCTGGAATCCCTGGCCGCCAGCCTGCGTGCTGCGCCGCCCCCGTTCGTGGTCACCTGCGCACGCGGCAGTTCCGATCATGCCGCCACCTATGGCAAGTACCTGCTGGAAACCCAGCTGGGCCTGGTGGTCGCATCGGCCTCGCCGTCGGTGGGGTCGGTCTATGCCGCACCACTACAGCTGCGCGGCGCACTGTTCATCGTCATCTCGCAGTCGGGCAAGAGCCCGGACCTGCTGCGCAACGCCGAGGCCGCCAAGGCCGCCGGTGCGCGCGTGATCGCGCTGGTCAACGTCGAGGATTCGCCGCTGGCGCTGCTGGCCGATACGGTCATTCCGCTGCATGCCGGTGCCGAAAAGAGCGTGGCGGCGACCAAGAGCTACCTGGCGTCGCTGGCCGCACTGCTGCAGCTGGCTGCGTACTGGAAGCAGGACAGCAGCCTTCGCGCCGCACTGGACCTGCTGCCGGACGCGATGCGCGAGGCCTGGCAGTGCGACTGGAGTGCGGTGACCGAAGGCCTGGTCGAGGCGACCAACCTGTTCGTGCTCGGCCGTGGCCTGGGCCTGGGCGCGGCCCAGGAGGCTGCACTGAAGTTCAAGGAAACCTGCAGCCTGCATGCCGAAGCCTACAGCTCGGCTGAAGTGAAGCATGGCCCGATGGCGCTGGTTGACCGTGGTTTCCCGGTGCTGGCCTTTGCCCAACCCGACGAGACCGGCGCCGGTACCCGTGCTGTCGTCGAAGAATTCACCGCGCGCGGTGCACAGGTGTGGATGGCCGGTGCCGGTGGCAACCTGCCGGTGGCGGCCGCACCGCATCCGCTGTGTGCCCCGCTGCTGACCGTGCAGAGCTTCTATCGCGCGATCAACGCGCTGGCGCTGCGCCGTGGTTTCAACCCGGATCTGCCGCCGCATCTGAACAAGGTTACGGAGACGGTGTGATGGCCACGGTCCTGCGCAACGCCCGCATCCTGGCAGGCGAGGAGTTCCGCGACGATCTGGCGGTGGTGATCGAGGACGGTCGCATCAGCGCGCTGCTGCCTGACGCTGCACCGCAGCTGGGCCAGGCGGCCGAGCAGATCGATCTGGACGGCGGCTGGCTGCTGCCCGGCTTCATCGATGTGCAGGTCAATGGCGGCGGCGGCGCGCTGTTCAACAACACGCCCGATGTCGCCTCGCTGCGCACCATCGCGCGTGCGCACCGGCGCTTCGGCACCACCGCGATGCTGCCGACGCTGATCAGCGACGATGTGGACGTGATGCGCGAAGCAATCGCTGCGATGCGCGAAGCAATCGCTCAGGGCGTGCCCGGCGTGATCGGCATCCACCTGGAAGGCCCGTACATCGCGCCGGCGCGCAAGGGCACCCACGATGCCAGCAAGTTCCGCGTGCCGGACGAAGAAGAGATCGCGCTGGCCGCCTCGCTGGACAACGGCGTGACCCTGCTGACACTGGCGCCGGAACGCGTGCCGCTGGAGACCATCCGTGCGCTGGTCGAACGTGGCGTGATCGTTGCTGCTGGCCACACTGCTGGCACGTACGAAGAGATTCGTGCCGGACTTGATGCTGGGGTGCGTGGCTTCACCCATCTGTACAACGCGATGTCGCCGCTGCAGGGCCGTGAGCCCGGTGCGGTGGGCGCTGCGCTGGAAGACCGCGACAGCTGGATCGGCATCATTGTCGATGGCGTGCATGTGCATCCGGCCAGCCTGCGCGTGGCGCTGGCGGCCAAGCCGCGCGGCCGCCTGCTGCTGGTGACCGATGCGATGCCGCCGGTCGGTGCCGATGATCCCAGCTACGTGCTCTACGGCGAAACCATCACCGCCATCGACGGCGTGGTGCGCAATGCCGCCGGTTCGCTGGCCGGCTCGGCGCTGGACATGGCCACCGCCGTGCGCAAGACCGTGCAGCTGCTCGGCCAGCCGCTGGCCGAAGCCGCACGCATGGCCTCGACTTACCCGGCGCAGTTCCTCAACGTCGACGACCGCCTGGGGCACATCGCCGAGGGCTACCAGGCCGACCTGGTGCTGCTGGATGATGCCCTGCAGGTGCGTGGCACCTGGATTGCCGGACAGTACGAGGCCGCCTGATGAACGCGACGCCGCCACGCCGGCTGGGCTCGATCGATGCCCTGCGCGGCATCACCGTGGCGGCGATGCTGCTGGTCAACAATCCGGGTGACTGGAGTGCGGTGTTCGCACCGCTGCGCCATTCGGACTGGCATGGCTGCACGCCCACCGATCTGGTGTTCCCGTTCTTCCTGTTCCTGGTGGGCGTGTCGATGGCGTTCAGCGTAGCGCCGCGCGCGCTGGACGCGTCAGCGCGACCTGCACTCGCGCGCGGCGTGCTGGAGCGCGCGCTGCGCATCCTGCTGGCCGGTGCGCTGCTGCACCTGCTGATCTGGTGGGCGTTGGATACCCATCACTTCCGCATCTGGGGCGTGCTGCAACGCATCGCGGTGTGTGCGGCGTTGGTGGGCGTGCTGGCGGTCTACGCGCGGCCGCGCGTGCAGGTGGGCGCTCTGATCGCGCTGCTGGTGGGGTACACCGTGTTGCTGCTGGGCATCGGTGACCTTGCGCCATGGACCAACCCGGCCAGCCGTCTCGACACCACCTTGTTCGCGCCATGGATCTACCAATGGCAGGCCGATACCGGTCTGGGCCATGACCCGGAAGGATTGCTGAGCACGCTGGGCGCGCTGGCCAGTACCGTGCTCGGGCTGTTGGCCGGAGGCCTGCTGCGCAGCGGACGTGCCGCGGCGCTGGCCGGGCTGGGTGTGGCGACTGCGGTATTGGGCCTGCTGCTGGCGGTGGTGCTGCCGTTGAACAAGCAGCTGTGGACGCCCAGCTACGTGCTGTGGACCGGGGGCCTGGCCGCGCTGGCATTGTGGCTGGGCCACGCGCTGATCGACCGCAAGGGATGGCCCGCACTGGGCCGTCGCTTCGGTGTCAATGCGATCACCGCCTATCTGGGGGCCTCGGTGATGTCGGTGATCCTGCTGGCGACCGGTGCCTGGGAGTGGGTGTGGCAGCAGCTGGCTGCAGCGATGCCGCAGGTGCTGGAGCTGGCCTCGATGTTGCAGGCGTTGGTGTTCGTTGCGCTGTGGTGGGGCGTGGCGTGGTGGCTGGACCGACGTCGCATTTATCTGAAGATCTGAGCGCGGGCAAAGATAGTAGCGAACGGCTCATCCACGCATGGCGTGGATCTACTGGGCCAGGATTGCAGTAGATCCACGCCATGCGTGGATGCTCTTGGCGGGCCAATGATGGTGAACGCATTCATCGATATGCGGGGCGCGTGAGCACTTCCCGATTTCACATCGAAAGCGTGACCGGTTGCCTGCAATTTCACCTATCGAAACCATTCATGGCAGTGGCAGACTGCGTGAGTAGCGCCGTACATAGCATCCGCAGTTCCTGATCCCCGACCCAGGAGTGCCGTATGTCCCATGTCGTCCCGCCCGGGTTCCGCCGGCGTCGTTTGACCGTTTCCCTGGTCCAGATCCTGGCGGCGCCGTCGTTGCTCGCCTTGTCCGCCCCGGCAGCCTGGGCGGGATGCGATGCGTCCGCCCCCGCCGCCGGGCAGACCGTCACCTGTAGTGCGGCCGCGCCCAACCCCGATGCAACGCCAGTCACCCTTGGCGCCGGAGCCACCGGCGTTACCATCAACGTGCAGAGCGGCGCACAGCTGAGTAGCAGCGACGCCAATGCGATCTACGTCGCCCCGACGGCCAGCGGCACCATCAACAACCAGGGCAGCATCGCGGCCAGCGGCACCGTCGGTAGCGGCACCGCCGGTGGCATCAATGCCGACGCCGTGGTGACGGTCAACAATGCTGCCAGTGGCAGCATTTCCTCGGCACAGGGCTACGCGCTGTATCTGCAGGGGGGCAGCGGCGTCGTCAACGACGGCCAGATCAGCGCAGCCGCTGGCTGGGGCATCGCCTTCAAAGGTGCAGGCGACAGCAGCGTGGTCAACCGCGGCACCATCAGCGGCGGTACCGGTGGCGTGCAGTTCGGCGCCGGCAACGATCGCCTGCAGATGCTGGCCGGCAGCATCAGCGGTGGCGTCCAGCAGGGCGATGGCAATGATGTGCTGCTGTTGAGCGATGGCACGATCGACAGCGTCGACCAAGGCAGTGGCGATGACCAGATGACCGTCACCGGCGGCACCGTCACCGGCCTGGTAGCGCAGGGCAGTGGCCGCGATGATTTCGTCATGAGCGGCGGCACGGTCGGCGCGCTGCAGCAGGGCGACAACATCGATACCTTCCGCATGAGCGGTGGCCGCATCATCGGCGCGTTCGAGGATGGCGACCAGGCCTGGATGACCGGTGGCCGCATCGGCCGCGTCAACATGAAGCTGGACAAGAACCTGTGGGACCAGTCCGGCGGCACCGTGGATGGCAATGTGGTTACCGGTTTCGACACCGATACCATCATCATTTCGGGTACCGCCTACATCGGCGGCAACATCAGCGTCAGCGGCGGCAACGACAGCGTGACCATCACCGACGGCACCGTGCGCGGGCAGGTGCTGCTCAGTACCGGCAATGACACCTTCAACTGGAATGGCGGTGGCATCGTCTACGGCGCGATCGACATGGGCCCGGACAACGACGTGGCCAACCTCAGCAACCTCAATCAGGGCAACCTCGGTGCGGTTCCGCTGTTCGACGGTGGCGGTGGCATCGACCAGCTCAACCTGAGCAACGTCAAGACCACGGGCGTGGGCCGCTTCCAGAACTGGGAGGCGATCAGCCTGGCCAACAGCACCGAGCTGAGCTTCGATGGCGATCTGGTGCTGGGCGACAGCGGTAGCGGCACCGGCACGCTTACGGTGGATGACACCAGTACCGTCTACGCGGGCAGTGGGGGGCATGCCATCCGCCCATTCAACAGTGGTGCACTGGTGGAGATGGTCAATGCCGGGCGCATCGACCTGACAGGTACCGGCGCTGGCGACGTGTTCACCGTGCGTGGCAACTACCGCGGAGACGGTGGTGGCCTGTACCTGCGTACCGTGCTGGGCGCGGACAACTCCACCAGCGACCGTCTGGTGATCGACGGCGGTACTGCCACCGGGACCACCGGCATCGGCGTGCTCAATGCCGGCGGCAGCGGCGCCGCCACGCTGGCCGATGGCATCCTGGTGGTGCAGGCCTTGAATGGCGGCCGCACCGCGCCGGGTGCGTTTTCGCTGTTCGCACCGGTTGCGGCCGGTGCCTACGAGTACTTCCTGTTCAAGGGCGGTGTCAGTGCCGGTACCGCCGAGAACTGGTACCTGCGTTCGACGCTGGTGACCGGGCCGACGCCAGCACCCAACGGTGGCGGCAGCGCGACACCGCCACCGCTGACGCCTCCAGTGGCCCCACCGCCGCCGATCACCCCGGCACCGCCGCCGCCGCCCGAAGGCGCCACCGATCCGGATCTGACCGCGGGCGAGACCGCGCCGCCACCACCGCCACCGGAACCCGCGCCGGTGGCGCCACCCAGCGATCCGGCCGTGCCGGACGTGCCAGTGGCCGGCGGTGCGCTGCCCGGAACCGGTGCCCCGCCGACGCCGGGTGCACGCCCCGCCGAGGGCGCAGTGGTGCCGCTGTACCGCGTGGAGACTGCCACCTATGCCGTGGTGCCGCCGCTCCTGCGCGAGACCTCGCTGGCCAGCCTCGGCACCTTCCACGAGCGGCAGGGCGAGCAGCGCCTGCTGTACAACCAGGGCGCATTCCGCACCGCCTGGGGCCGCTTGGTGGGTCAGAGCAGCGAGATCCATTGGAAGGGTGATGCGCAGCCGGGCTTCGATGGCGATGTGATGGGCCTGCAGGCCGGTCTCGACGTATGGGCCGCTGCCTCCGACAACCACCGCAACCAGATCGGCGTGTTCGTCGGCCGCACCCGCGCGCAGGGCAAGGCCACCGGCCTGGCACTGGGCTGGGAGAACGTACAGGTGGGACAGAACCGCCTGGACGACAAGCACGTGGGCCTGTACTGGACGCTCACCGACAGCAGTGGTGGCTACATCGACGCCGTGGCGATGCAGAGCCGTTACGACGGCCGCGTGCGTTCCTCGCGCGGGCTTGGCTTCGGCTTGAGCGGTGATGGCACCAGCGTGTCTGTGGAGGCCGGCAAGCCGCTGCTGCGGTTTGGGCAGTCCGCATGGTGGCTGGAACCGCAGCTACAGGTGATCTGGCAACGCACGTCGCTGGACGACCGCCGCGATGAGGTGTCGAGCGTGCGTTTCGACAACGACAACGCCTGGACCGGCCGCATCGGCCTGCGCCTGGCCGGCGATTACCAGCTGGCCGACAACGGCTGGCAGCCGTATTTCAAGCTCAATTACTGGCATGGCCGCTCCGGTGAAGACCGCATCCGCTTCGACGACGACGTGATCGTCAATTCGCAGCGCTCGCGCGCGCTGGAGGCCGGTGTCGGCGTGGTAGGGCGCTTCAATCGCACCATCAGCGCGTACGCCGTGGCCGACTACACGCGCGAGCTGGGCGGTGACCGCAACGAGAAGCGCCGCATCATCGAAGGCAACATCGGCCTGCGCGCGGACTGGTAGCGCGCGGTGCAGATGTCATGACCCGCTCTGGTGGGTGTCGACCTTGGTCGGCACGGTGCTTTCCGCCGCCATGACCTGCTCTGGTAGGTGCCGACCTTGGTCGGCACGAATCCCACCGACGCCATGACCTCCGCGCAGTCGAGCATAGGCTCGGCTCTACAACAGTGGTGCGCACGCATCCGGTTCCACCAGCGCCCCGGCATGATCGGCCAACACCACCACCGCATGCAGCAACCCTTCCTCCACCTGCGGCGGACACTGCGCCTGCGCATCGTCCGTCTCGCGCGCCGACTGTGCAGCCAGCAACACGCCGCCGCAGGCGGACAATGCGGCAAGGCAGCGCGTTGCCTCGGCCAGTTCCCGACCGCGCGCCTCGCTGAGTTGCCGCTCGCGCCACGGCTGACCATCGGCAGCGTGGCTGTGCGTGATGCCGCGCAACCGCGCGAAGAATGCGGACGGCGGCGCCTGTTCGTTGGCTTCGGTGAGCGCATCTTCCAATGCCTCGGCTACGGCATTGGAGAGCTGCAGGCCGGGCAACGCGGCGCCGAGCAGTGCCTGCAGGCGTGGATAGGTGGGGAAGGGTTTGTTCATGGCGGCAACCTCACGGAGCAAGGCCACCTGCGGCATGCAAGGTGGCGGGCGGTGCGGGTTGGCGTGCCGGTCAAAATCAAAGAGAAAAAAAGCCGACGGATCACGAGGATCCCCACGCACCGCCCGCCATAGGCGAGCCGGTGCATTGTCGTGATTGCCGCAACGACGGCAACCCGTTCTCTTTGATGTTTGATTCAGGACGCCAATCCCGGCCAGCGCAGGAGGCGCCGACGGAGGCAACCTTCTCGCGTTCTACATGGCAATGACATGGGCAAAGTTGCAATTTACTGATCGCGTGCACGCTGTCTTGCTGCAACCCGCGGCGGGGCCAGATACGACAGTTCGCGCATGGCGAAAGCCATCACCTGCGGGCTATGCTGTGCGCCTGCCTCAACGACAAGGAAACGTCACATGCAGGTTCGCAAGGGAGTGCGTCGCATTGGTGCGCTGGTGATCGCGCTGGTGGCTGCCAACGCCATGGCCGATACGCCCAAGGCAATCGAAGTGCCCTCACCGGAGGCGGAGGCCGAGATCCTCAACCTGCTTGAACGGCAGGCGCTGTATCGCGACCGGGTGGACTGGCCTGGAACCCGCACACGACTGCAATCGGTGCAGGGCGACCCCGTGAAGCGGCTGGCGTTACTGCGCGAAGCCATTGCGGTCAGCACGGGCAATCATGGCGTATGGACGACGACCCAGCGCCAGAGCGAATCCCTTGCGCGCGCGCAGCAGGTCGGCGCCGCCGCCGTGGAAAGGGCCAAGGCCGCCGATGCGGTGGATGCGCGCATCGGCTGGCTGGTCATCGAGGGATATGCCTCCACGCCCGGCGCGACGCCACAGGAAGCGTTCCGCCAGAACATCCAGCGCGCCGCGCGGTGGCAGCAGGTCATCCGTAGCAAGGACGACGGCATGCGCTGTGGCTGGATCGTCGACCTGCGTGACAACAGCGGTGGCAACATGTGGCCGATGCTGCTGGGCATGGCACCGCTGCTGCGCACCTCGGTGGTGAACAACGAAGATGTGGGGTCGTTCGAAACCGCACAGGGGCCGGAGCGCTGGACGTTGACCGCGACCGCCGTGCAGCATGCAGGCAAGCCGGTGCTGGACTTCGGCCAGACCGGCTATGTGCTGCGGCAGCCTGGCGCGCCGGTGGCGGTGCTGTTCGGACCGCGTACCGGCAGTTCGGGCGAGGCCTCGGCACTGGCGTGGCGTGGCCGCGCGCATACGCGCAGCTTCGGCCAGCCGACGGCAGGGGTCTCGACTGGCAACAACGTGCGCACACTGGCCGATGGCAGTCGCCTGCTGCTGACCACCAGCGTGATGCGGGACCGCAATGATCGTGGCGATGGCTTGAAGATCGAACCCGACCAGCGCATCGAGGGTGATCCGGCCACTTTGGCCGCCGCCCAAGCCTGGCTGCTGGCCCAACCCGCCTGCCAGGGCCGCTGATACATGTTGCTGATCGGCCAGCAGGAGCGGGTGGTGGTGGTCGGCCCAAGCGAAGCCCACCACTGCCTGCGCTGCCAGACGGAAACCAAGTTCGCGCCCCAGCTGCGCTACAAGATGGCGCGCATCGACCTGCTGTTCGGCCTCACCTACCATCGCCGTTATGAGCTGGCCTGCACCCGGTGCGGGCACGGCTGGGTGCTGGACACCGACACCATGGACCAGCAGCTGGGTGGGGTGCCGATTCCGTGGCGGCACCGCTTCGGCCTGCCACTGATGCTGGTGGTGGTGGCCGGTCTGGCGGCGTTGGGCTGGCTGTGGCGGCACGGATTCCTCGGTTGAGGACAGGGCCTGTTAAAGTCTGCCCTGCAATCACGTACCGGAACCGACCATGGACCACGACACTTCGTTCGAACCCCTCAACGACCTCGAGGTGCGCCTGCTGCAGGCCCAGGACGGCACGCTGACTGCGTCGCAGTTCCTCGACGGCCTGCTGACCTCGACGGCGTTCGTGCTGCTGGACAAGGCCATTGGCGAAGATGGCGCCTGGGACGAGAGCATCTCGCCGCTGGTGCTGACCAGCGAAAGCGGCGAACCGATGTTCGCGGTGTTCACTGCGCCCGAGCGCGCCGGCCTGTGGCACGAGCAGCTGCCGCAGTTTGCGCATGCCATGCCGATCGCGGTGCACGCGCTGCTGGCCGGTATCGGCGACGGCGTCGGCCTGGTGCTGAACCCGGGCCTGGACGTGGGCATGGAGATGATTCCCGATGCGGTGGCGCAGCTGAAGCAGCGAGCTGCGGCGATCACCCGTGGGATGGCGCACTGATCCCGCGAGTGTCTAGTTGCCGGCCAGCGTCCGGCACTACCCGTGGTGCCGGACGGCGGCGATGGCTTGCAAGTGCGTCCTGTTCAATGGAGAGGAGCATCGTGGGCAGGCGTTCTAACCGATCGCTGTGGGTCTATGAGGTCGGCCTTGTTGCGGGTTTGGCACTGGTAGCTGCGTTCATCACCCGGTTCAATCCGGTGGAGACACTCCGGCTGGGTGGATGGCTGTTCCTCTTGATGCAACCCATCTTGTTGGGTGCTCATGCTGTCGACCACTTCTCGCGTAAGCGTCGTCGATAGACGGGCGATCGGTGCCGGCCAGCAGCCGGCATCACCAGGTGCTTCAGCGGGCGGCGGCGATGGCTTTCACCCGCGCCTTGGCCAGCGCTTCGCCGATGGCCGGCCCCTTCAGGTGTGTGGTATCCAGATCCCGTGCCTGCACTGACAGCGCCGCCTGGTGCAGGCGCTTGAGTGTTTCGCCCTGCGGGTAGTCGGCGTCCTCGAAGCCGAGCCGGCCGCGCTTGTCGGCCTCGCAGCACAGTGCGATGCGGGCCACGCGCTCCGGCCGACGCAACGCATCACAGCGGCCCAGTAGTTCCAGCACGGTGGCATCGCGCAGTTCGTCGATGCGGTGCACGTTCAAGTGCTCGCGGCACACCGCTTCGGCCAGCTGCTGGTGTTCGGTGGGAATCTTCAACCGCGCACACAGTGCCTTCAACGGCTTGATGCCGCGCTGCTCGTGCATGATGTGGCGCGGCCATTCCTCCGGCGGGGTCAGGCCCTTGCCGAGATCGTGGGTGAGGGCAGCGAAGCCGACCAGGTCATCGCCGGGGGCGAGCTTCGCGGCCATGTCGCTGACCATTTCCTGGTGGATGCCGGTGTCGACTTCCGGGTGGAATTCAGCACGCTGCGGTACGCCGTACAGTGCTTCCAGTTCGGGCAGGATCGGGCCCAGTGCCTGCGCATCGTGCAGCGTACGCAGGAAGGCGGAGGGCCGTTCACTGACCAGCGCCTTGCGCAGCTCCTGCCAGACGCGCTCGGGCACCAGCGCGTCCAGCTCGCCACTGGCGGCGACCTCGCGCATCAGTGCCATGGTCTCATCGGCGACGGTAAAGCCCAGCGATGCAAACCGCGCCATGAAACGGGCCGCGCGCAGTACGCGCAGCGGATCTTCCACGAACGCAGGGCCGACATGGCGCAGCACGCGTTGCTCGATATCGCGCACACCGCCGTAGGGATCGACCAGCGTGCCGGTGTCTTCGTCGCAGGCAATCGCGTTGATGGTGAAGTCACGGCGCTGCAGGTCCTCTTCCAGCGTCACCGCCGGATCGGCATCGACCACGAAGCCGCGGTAGCCACGGCCGGATTTGCGCTCGGTGCGCGCCAGCGCGTATTCCTCACCCGTCTTCGGATGCAGGAACACCGGGAAATCGCGGCCGACGGCGGTGTAGCCCTGCGCTTCCATCTGCGCGGGCGTGGCGCCAACCACCACCCAGTCGCGGTCGCCGGCAGGGCGCTGCAGCAGGCGGTCGCGCACGGCGCCGCCGACAAGATAGATCTTCATGGGGGGATGATCGCACGGTAGTGCCGGCCGCTGGCCGGCGGGACACATCATGGCGTCCGCCGGGCATGGCCCGGCGCTACCGTCATCGGGTGATCAATCGCCGCCCTGCTCGGCGTCGGCCGCGCAGCTGAAGCGCTTGCGCTTGTCCACCAGGCGGCCCATCAGGCGGTCGCTCAGCGGCAGCGCATCACCATTGAGGCGCCAGTCGTAGATCACGCTGAAGGCCAGCACGCGGGCCACGTACTCGCGGGTTTCCTTGTAGCTGATGGTCTCGATCCACAGGTCCGGATCAAAGCCCGGGCGCTGGCCCTGCCATCGTGCGGTCGGGGTCGGGCCGGCGTTGTAGGCGGCGATGGTCACGTACGGCAGGCCGTCGTACTTGTTCATCAGCTGGCGCAGGTAGGCGGTGCCGATGGCAATGTTGGTGTCCGGGTCGTACAGGCTGTCGGCGCCGCCGTAGCCGGTCAGGCCGATCGACTTGGCCACGCCGGCACCGGTGGCCGGCAGCACCTGCATCAGGCCCATGGCGTTGGCAGGCGAGCGCGCACGCGGAGTGAAGGTGCTTTCGGCTCGGATCTCCGCAGCCACCCAGGCCGGGTCGATGGCATTGCGTGCCGACTCGCGGCGGATGGTGGCGTCGTGGTGCAGCGGGAAACGCAGGTCGTACAGGCGCTGTTCCTGCGGCTGCTTGCCGAGCGCGAACACGGCGCGGTCAAACCAGCCGTTGTCCTGCGCCACGCGTACCGCCAGGCGGCGCTGGGTGTCATCGAAGCGCGACAGCGCGCTGTTCCATTCGGCCACGGCCCAGCCGGCACGGTCGATCTGGTACAGCGCCATCGCGCGCTGGATGGCCGGATCGCGCGCGACTACTGCCTGTGCCTGCGCACTGTCATTCGGCTTCCACGGGCACAGCGTGTAGCCCTGCTGCAGCTTGTCGGCGGCCAGGAAACCGTGGAAGGTCGGTGCGCGTGCGGCCTCGCGGAACAACGGCTGCGCCTGCTGGGCCTGGCCGGTCTTCTCCAGCATGCGGCCTTCGAAGTAGCGCCAGCGCGGGTCGCTGCGCTGCTTGCTGGCCATCTTGCGGATCGCTGTCAGTGCCGCTGGCCAATCGCCGCGCGACATCGCTTCGCGCACGCGCCATTCGTGCAGGCGTTCGTCATAGGCTGATTCGGGTACCGCATTGAGGCGGCGCGCCGAATCCGGAAGATAGGACGCCACCGTCCACAATGCGATCTGGTACAGCACCTGGCCCTGCTGCTCGGCACTCAGGCCCAGCGCCTGGGCATACTGCGGCAGCTGCTGTTCGGTGGCGGCCGGGTCGGCCTTGGCCAGCTTGGCCAGGCCATCGGTGGCGATGCGCCGGCTGCGCTCGTTGCGTGGCCAGTTCAGTGCGCTCGCATTGGGCTTGTCGACAAAGGCAGCGTAATTGTTCGCCAGCGCCAGGTCGGTGGCAGGCAGGCCACGTGCAGCGCTGCGCATCACGGCCGGCTGCTGGGCGTCGGCGGCGGCATCGATGCGTTCCCAGCGCAGGGCGTCGCTCAGGCCACCCTGCGCCTGCAGCACGGCGAAAACGGCATCACAGCCGTCCGGCAGCGACTTGCCGTTCTTGCGCCACAGGTCCTGCGCCTCGCTGATCCACTGCGGATCGACCTTGCCCGTCACCTGGCGCGCGGTCAGCTGCGCACAGCGCAGGCCGGCGTTGTCGGTGGGCACCCAGTTGGCGAGCAGGGTGGGCCAGTCCTGGCGGCGTGCGACCGAGGGCAGCCACACGCTGCGGAACGTGTTGGCCACGGCCTGGCCGTCATAGCGCTTGAGGAAGGCCTGTGCCTGCGCGGTATCGACGGTGTCGATGTTGCGGCGCAGGTTGGCGTACTCCAGCCATCCGTAAGCCGGATGGCGGCTGAGTGCAGCGGCCTGGCCGGGATCGAACTGGCCGCGTTCGGCGGCCGCGATCGCAGCCTTCAGCTGCGCGTTCTGGGCGTCGAGGGACTGGGCGTTGGCGCAGCCGATCAGCAGCGTGGTGGCCAAGGGCAGCAGGGACAGGGCAGTTGAAGTGCGTCGGGTCATGGCGACCAGCATAGCGGGCGATGGCTGAATTCAGTTTCGCATTGCGTGCACGCCGAGCGTCGGCAACGACAGCTGAATGACCCCGCGCAGGCCACTGCCGCAGCGGATGGGAGGCGTCGTAACGTCGGCCTTGGGCGAACGGCCCGGCTGCAGGGAGCGGCACATGGCGTTCAGTAGCGCAGGAAGAAACGGTCCGCTGGCGGACATCAATGTCACGCCACTGGTGGATGTAATGCTGGTGCTGTTGATCATCTTCATCGTGACCGCGCCGATCGTGGCCCGGCCGATTGCCGTGCAGTTACCACAGGCCACCGATCGCACGATCGATCGCCCCGAACCGCCGCCGCCGATCGAGCTGCGCCTGGATGCTGCCAACCAGCTCAGCTGGAATGGCCAGCCCATGACGATCAGCGAGCTTCAGGCGCGCCTGCAGGCACAGGTGGGCGAACATGCCGGCAACCTGCCGGAGCTGCGCATCGCCACCGATCCGGCGGCCGAGTACGAAGGCATGGCGCGGATATTGGCTGCGGCCGAAGCCACTGGCATGGAGCGCATTGCGTTCGTGCGGTGAGTCCGGCAACGGGCGGCCTGCCATCGGCAGGCCGCTCCTACTGCGAGGGAACGTGGCATGCGATACGGGACACAACGCGCGACCTCGCTGATGGCCACCCCCAATCTGGCACCGCTGGTGGATGTGATGCTGGTGCTGCTGGCATTGGTGATTGCCACGCTGCCGATGGCGCAGGCAACTGGCCTGCTGGCGTTCCAGCAGCGCACCTCGTGCCCACCCTGGCCGGCGTCTTCGCCCCAGCCGATCAATTTGCGCATCGACGCAGCGGGGGCGGTGTTCTGGAATGGCCAGCCGCTGGACGCTGCCGCGTTACAGCGGCACCTGATGCAGGCGCAGCAGATGCCGCAGCAGCATCGCCCGTGGGTGCACCTGGCGACCGCCGACGACACCGACTACGGAGACATGGCACGCGTGCTGCTGGCCGTAAGCCAGCATGGGCTGCGCGTCGCCGCGCCAGGCAACTAGGGACGGGGCACCGACTTGTCTACTTGATGAGCTGCGGCAGCTACCGGCGCGCGCTGTCGCAGCCTGCATCAAGGCTGCCTGCGGTGAACAGTATCGTCCGGTCATAACCTGCAGCTATCTGACGCAATCGGCCTGCAATTGCGTCAATTCCGCGTGAAAGAGTGTCGATCATCACGCCGCGATTTTTACCACTTGTTTACAAAGGAGACGGCGCCGCCATGCAGGGAGGGAGTGCGGCGGCCCATGTCCCGACATTCCTTTGGAGAGAGAGCGAATGAATCACCTGCACCACCGCCCTTTGGCGGTTGCCGTCGCGCTGTGCGTGATGACCCTGGCACCGTTGGGTGCCGCTGCACAATCCACCACCAACCTGGATGCGGTGGAAGTCACCGGTACCCGCATCAAGCGCGCTGAGGTGGAAGGCCAGGTGCCGATCCAGACGCTGACGCGCGGCGATATCGAACGCACCGGCCTGACCTCGATCGGCGAAGTGCTGCAGCAGCTCACCGGTTCCGGTTCGGCGCTCAACGCCAAGTTCAACTCGTCCGGCAACTTCGGCTTCCCGCCCGATGGCAGTGGTGTAGGTGCCGGTTCGGCGCAGGTGGACCTGCGCCACCTGGGCGCCAAGCGCGTGCTGGTGCTGGTCGACGGCATCCGCTGGGTCAATGAGTCATCCGCATCCGGCGTCGGCTCGGCCACCGATCTCAATACCATTCCGCTGGCCATCGTCGAGCGCATCGAAGTGCTGGAAGATGGCGCGTCGTCGCTGTACGGTTCCGACGCCATTGCCGGCGTGGTCAACATCATCACCCGCCGTGACTTCGATGGCGGCCAGGTGACCCTGAACTATGGCGAGTACAGCAAGGGCGATGGCACGCAGAAGGGCGTGGACCTGGCCTGGGGCAAGAGCGGCGACCGCTTCAGCCTGTTCCTGGGCGCCAGCTGGACCAAGCAGGATCCGGTGTTTGCCAAGGACCGCGAGCAGTCGCGCTTCCCGATTCCCGGCACCGGGCTGGCGTTCGGCAGCGGTGGCATTCCGCAGGGTCGCTTCATGTTCACCGACCCGAACACCGGCGCGGTGCAGAACATCGTGCCCAATACCGGCGTGAGCAACCCGCGCTACGACGGCAGCGCCGGCTGCGCGCGCACCGATGACTATCACTGCTTCACCAGCGCCGACCGGTTCAATTTCGCCGAGTACAACATGGTGCTGACGCCCTCGGAGCGTAAAGGCCTGTTCGGCCAGTTCCGCTTCGACATCACCGACAACGTGCAGTGGTACGTCAAGGCACTGGGCAACCGTCGTGAGTCGACCAACCAGGCCGGCCCGGAGCCGCTGTTCTTCGGCCCCGATGGCGCCACCGGCAATCCGCTGGCCGACAACATCACCGTGTCCGCGCTCAATCCGTACAACCCGTTCGGCTTCGACCTGGTCTCGGGTGACAACCTGAGCCTGATCGGCCGCCGCCCGGTGGAAGGCGGCGCGCGCGTGTTCAAGCAGGAAGTGGACACCACGTATTTCGCCACCGGCTTCGTCGGCAACTTCCAGGCGGCTGACCGCAGCTGGTACTGGGACGTCAACGGCATGTACAGCAAGAACAAGGCCGAACAGACCAACTACGGCAGCTACAACATCTACAACGTCAACATGGCGCTGGGCGATCCGTCGGTCTGTGCGGCGACGCCGGGCTGCGTGCCGCTGAACATCTTCGGCGGTGTCGGTTCGATCACCCCGGACATGCTGAAGTGGATCCAGCCGGTGGTGCGTGACCGCAGCCAGAACGAACTGAGCCTGTTCACCGCCAACCTGTCCAGCGACCTGTTCACGCTGCCGGCCGGGCCGGTGTCGTTCGCTACCGGCTTCGAGTATCGCAAGTACGAGGGTTCGTACCAGCCCGATCCGCTGACGGTGGCCGGCCACTACAACGGCGTGCCGTCGCAGCCGACCTCGGGCTCCTATGACGTCAACGAGGCGTATCTGGAGTTGAGCGTGCCGATCTTCGCCGACTCGACCTTCGGCAAGAAGCTGGACCTGAGCCTGGCCGGGCGCTACTCGGACTACTCCACCTTCGGTGGTGAATTCACGCCCAAGTACGGCCTGCGCTGGCAGGTGACCGATGACTTCGTGCTGCGCACGACCTATGCCGAAGGCTTCCGTGCACCATCGATCGGTGAGCTGTACGGCTCGGCCGCGCGTGCCGACCTGCAGCTGTTCGATCCGTGCTCGGTGGGCCTGGGCGGTACGCCGCCGCGTGGCAGCGCGGCCAACTGTGCTGCGCTGGGCGTACCGGCCGGGTTCCAGCAGGCCAACTCGCAGATCTCGGTGACCACTGGCGGCAACCGCGAGCTGGATCCGGAACGCTCGCGCAGCTTCAGCGCAGGCTTCGTGTGGAGCCCATGGTTTGGCAGCAACAGTTCGTGGTCGGAACGCTTCGATGTGGAAGTGACCTTCTACCGCCATGCCATCGACGGCGCGATCCAGGCAATCAACGCGCAGACCCAGCTGGACCTGTGCGTGGACACGCTGGACCCGATCTACTGCAACGGCATCACCCGTGCCAGCACCGGCGCGGTCAGCAGCTTCAACAACCGCCTGACCAATCTGGGTTCGATCAAGACCGATGGCTGGGATGTGGATCTGTTCTGGACGTTGCCGCAGAGCTCGATCGGTCAGTTCAAGCTGGGCTGGAAGAACACCTTCGTGGGTCGCTACGAAGCCACCGGTGCGGCGGGCCAGAAGCAGCCGCAGAAGCCGGGCGTGGAAGTGGCCGACAGCTCGATTCCGGAATGGACCAGCAATGCCAGCATCGGCTGGACGCTGGATCGCTGGAGCGCCAACTGGACCGTGCGGCATATCTCCGAACTGACCGAAAACTGCGGTGACGCTTCCGTGTTTCCGGTCTGCAGCAACCAGGCTGCGGGCACCAATACGCTGTCGGCCACCACCTTCCATGACATGCAGGTGGGCTACAAGATCGACTGGATGAAGGGGCTGCAGCTGACGGCCGGCCTGAACAACGTGTTCGACAAGGATCCGCCGATCTGCCTGTCGTGCTCGTTGAACGGTTACGACGCTTCGACCTATGACATCCCGCGTGGCCGCTACTGGTACCTGCGCGCGGACCTGCGCTTCTGATGTAACGGTGGCAGTGCCGGTCAGTTCCGGCGCTGCCTTGCTGGTGTAGAGCCGAGCCCACGCTCGGCTCAGAGAATCAGCCGAGCGTGGGCTCGGCTCTACAGGTGCGGGGCGATCGTGCCCCGCGCCTGATCAGAACGCCCAGGTGAACGTCAGCGAGCCATTCCGGCCATCGCCGTACGCACCGTAGCCGGTGATCTGCGAGTAGTACTTCTTGTCCAGCAGGTTGTTGAGGTTGGCCTGCACGCTGAACTCCGGCGAGATGCGGTAGCGCACGAAGGCACTGACCAGCGCATACCCTTCCTGTTCGAAGCGGCCCACCACCGGTGCGGCGTAGTAGATGCGGTTCTGCCAGTTGGCACCGCCGCCGACGGTCAATTCCTGCAGCGATTGCGGGGTGTAGCTGGTGAACAGCTTCAATGCGGTCTGCGGCAGGTTGGTGTTGATGTCGGCGCCGTTGATGTCCTTTGCCACATAGCGCGAAGCACCGAAGGTCGCGTTCCAGCCGGGTGCCAGTTCGCCGTTCACTTCGAACTCGAAGCCACGGCTGACGGTACCGCGTGCAGCGATCGAGGCGAATTCACCCGGGCGGCCGATGATCGGTTCGCTGGTGACCTGGGCGACGTTGTCCTGCTCGATGCGGAACACCGCCAACGAGGCGTTCAGACGGTTGTCGAACCAGGCGCCCTTGACGCCCACCTCGTAGCTCTTGCCGTCTACCGGATCGAGATAACGGTCGTTGCGGTCGCGCGCGGTCTGCGGCTGGAAGATCTCGGTGTAGCTGGCGTACGCGGAGTAGGTGTCGTTGATGTCATACACCAGGCCGGCGTACGGGGTGGTCACCTTGTGTTCGCGGTCGTCGTTCTCGCCTTCGCTCTTCCAGTGGGTGTAGCGCGCACCGAGGATCAGCTTCAGCGGATCAGCCAGCGACAGGCGCGCGGCGGCATAGCCGGCCTTCTGGGTGATGGTGCCCTGGCTGGCCAGCGCCAGCGGGTTCCAGTTCGGCTGGGCGATGTTGCCGGTCCAGTCGAGATAGGAGCTGAAGGGATTCCAGCCGGTGCCGGGACCGCCCATCTGGAAGTCACCGTAGTTGGCGAATTCGCGCTTGTTGTAGCTCAGGCCGGCCATGAACTGGTGTTCGCGGCCGAACAGCTGGAACGGACCGTCGATGTAGCCATCAATGCCGTCGACCTTGCGCTCGGTGTTGTAGAAGCCGGCCATCGGCGTGATGCCGGCGCCCGTGGTCTTGTTGAATGCGGTATAGGCCGGATAGAACAGCTTGTCGTCGGCCTTGGTGCGGTCGTGGGTGGCGCCGATCTTGAACTTCCAGCCGTTGCTGAAGGCGTGCTGCAGGGTGGCGAACGCACGCTTGCTGGTGGTGTCCCAGTAGGTCCAGTCCGGCGACGGATTGAACGAGGTCGGATAGTTCGTCGGGCTGCCATCGGCGTACCACATCGGGAAGCCGCCCCAGGTCGCGCCATTGGCGCGCTTCTGCTGGTAGTCGTAGCCCACGCTCAGCTGCGTGTCCGGGGTCAGGTCGGCGTCGATGACGGCGTAGCCCAGCGTCTTGCGCTGGTTGTAGCGGTCCATCTGGCCATCGGTGTCCAGGTAGCTGCCGATTACGCGGCCGCGTACCGTGCCACTGGCGTTGAGCGCGCTGCCCACGTCCACGGTGGTGCGGGTGCGGCCCCAGCTGCCGACGTTCACTGAGACGCTGCCGGTCAGTTCGGCGCTGTCGGCATGCTTGCGGATCAGGTTCACCGACGCCGACGGATTGCCGGCGCCGCTGAGCAGGCCGGTGGCACCGCGCACCACTTCCACACGGTCATACAGCGCCAGGTCCAGGCCGGAATCGCCGTAGCTCCAGTTCTGCACCATCTGCGTCGGCAGGCCATCGAACTGGTAGGCATCGATGTAGAAGCCGCGCGCGTAGAACTCGGTGCGCTCGCTGTCGGACTGGGTGCTGGTGACGCCGGTGGTGTTGGCCAGTACGTCGATGATGTCGTCCAGCTTCTGATCTTCGATGCGCTGGTGGCTGATGATGCTGACCGACTGCGGGATCTCGCGCGGCGCCAGGTCGAAGCGGGTACCGGCCGAGGTGCGGCGCGCCGAGTAGCCTTCGGCGCGTTCGCCCTTGACGACGACCTTGTCCAGCGTGGTCGGGTCGGCGGCGGTGTCGGCGAAGGCGGCCGGGGCCACGGCGCAGAGAACGGCAAACACGGCAACGGACAGCCGCTGCGGCGGCGGGGTACGGAAGGCGGAACGGTTCATGGGGGTCCTGGGCGAGCACGCGCGATCGGCCGGCATCCAGGAGGCGAGGCGCTACGGGTAGGGAGAGGACGGGCAGGCCGTCCTGGCACCACCGGAAACGAAAGAAATGGTAATACGAACTATTCCTATTTACAAATCATGAACAGATCGATGCGCGGGTGCGCAATGGCGGTCAGCGCAGCAGTGGCAGCGGGTCGCGGGCGCCGTCTGCGCCGTAGATGCCCCAGTGCAGGTGCGGGGGCGTGCCCTTGGCGTTGCCGCTGTCGCCCACATGGCCGAGCAGGTCGCCGGGCTGGACCACCTGGCCACGCGCCAGGTCCTCGGCCCAGCTTTCCAGGTGCGCGTAGTAGTAGCGCTCGCGTCCGGGCCCGATCACCCACACCTGGCGCCCGCCGAGCCCACGTTCGCTGACATCCGCGATGACACCGACCGTGGCGCTGCGCACTGGCGTTCCACGGCTGGCGAAGATGTCGATGCCGGCGTGCGAGCGGTCACGGCCTCGCGGCGCACCGAAGGTATCGGCAATCTGGCGTGGCCGCACGCCGTCCACTGGCACCGGCAGTTGCGTGGCCGGCGGCATCCGCGCGAGTGTCCACAGCATCTTCGGTGCGGCGGCCCAGGGACTGTTCCACAACGCCATCATCGCAACGACGGCAATGGCCAGCCACAGGCCGCGCAGCAACCAGCGGCGCAGGCGGTGGGCGTGGGAGGGCGATGTGCTCATGGTTTCGGAGTGTAGAGTCGAGCCATGCTCGACTGCTTCAGTTTTGCGGTCAAAAGGCAGTCGAGCATGGCTCGACGCTACAGGACCGGCAGCAGCGGAACCTCGAAACTCCGCTTCAGCGTGCCCAGTGCTACCGAGGTGCGGAAGCGCTCGATGTTGTCATCGCCACCGAACAGGCGCTCGGTGATCGCTTCGTACTCCTCCATCGACGCCGCCGAAAGCAGCAGCAGGAAATCGCCATCGCCGGTGATCGAGTAGCACTGCTGCACGGCCGGGTCGTCCTGCACGCGGCGCTTGAACGGCGCCACGCGTTCGCGCTGCTCGCTGACCACGCGCACCTCGACGATGATGGTCAGCGGTCGCCCAACCTTGGCTGCGGCGACCACCGCCACGTTGGCGGCGATCACGCCACTGTCCTGCAGGCGCTTGATGCGGCGTTGCACGGCCGGGGTGGACAGGTGCACGGCCTCGGCGATTTCGCGCTGCGGCAGGGTGTTATTCCGCTGCAGGAGGTCGAGGATGGCGCGGTCGAAGCTGTCGAGCACGGGAGCGATGGCCATGGCGAGCAGAAGTTGCACGAACAGGCTGTCAATTGAGCCAAGTGCTCGGCGCCGGCGCAATAGACTTTGCGCATGCAGACCTCACGACTCGCGCCGATGTTGCCGGCGCTGGCGGTGCTCGGCTCGGTCACCTCGCTGGCCATCGGCACCTCCTACGCAAAACACCTGTTCCCGCTGATCGGCGCCCAGGGCACCAGCGCGCTGCGTGTGGGCTTCTCGGCACTGTTGCTGCTGGTGTTCTGGCGGCCATGGCGCTGGAAGACCAGCCGCGTGGACGCGATCACCATCCTGCGCTACGGGCTCACCCTGGGCCTGATGAACCTGCTGTTCTACATGGCCCTGCGCACGATTCCCTTCGGCATCGCGGTGGCCATCGAGTTCACCGGGCCGCTGACGGTGGCGATGCTGTCGTCACGACGCCCCATCGACTTCGTCTGGGTGGGCTGCGCGGTGGTGGGTTTGTTGCTGCTGCTGCCGCTGGGCGGTGGCCCGGCGCTGGATCCGGCTGGCGTGCTGTATGCGATGGGCGCAGCGGCGTGCTGGGGCCTGTACATCGTGTTCGGCAAGCGTGCCGGTCATCTGCACGCTGGGCACTCGGTCTCGCTGGGGCTGCTGGCCGCGTCGCTGGTGGTGGTGCCAGTGGGCGTGGTGCATGCCGGCGCCGCGCTGCTCGAGCCGAAGATCCTGGCGGCCGGCCTGCTGGTGGCGCTGGTCTCCAGCGCGATTCCGATGTCGCTTGAGATGATGGCGCTCAAGCGCCTGCCGAAGGAAACGTTCGGCATCCTGATCAGCATGGAACCGGCGGTGGCCGCGTTGTGGGCGATGCTGCTGCTGCACGAGCACCTGCATGGATTGCAGTGGCTGGCGATCGGCTGCACGGTGCTGGCCTCGGTGGGCAGCACGATGACCGCGCGGCGGTTGAAGGTGCCGGTGGTGCAGGCCGGGTAGCGGCAGAGAGCGTGCGGACCAACGGTCCGCACCCACCAGAGCGGCGTGCCAACCAAGATTGGCACCCACCAGGAGCGTTCAGCGCAGGGCGTCAGCCGGGACGTCGATCTGCATCGCCAGGGCGAGGTGATCGGAGAAGGCGGCCGGAACGGCCTCCACGGCGCGGGTCTGCAGGCCGCTGCTGACCAGGATGTGGTCGATGGCGCGGTCGGGGCGCCAGCTGGGGAAGGTCGGCACGATGCAGCCCGGGGGCTGCAGCCGGGTCTTCTGGTACAGCACCTGCATTTCCGGGCGCTCGGCCAGGCAGTTGAAGTCACCCATCAACACGGCGTTCGGGTGGTCGGACAACAGCTCGGCGATGAAGCCCAGCTGTGACATCCGCGAGCCTGCACCCAGCGACAGATGGGCCACCGCCACCGCCAGGCCGTCGGCGCCATCGCCGAACTTGGCCAGCAGCACGCCGCGCCCGCCGATGCGGCCGGGCAGGGCGTGGTCCTGCACTTCCACCGGTTCCAGCTTGCTCAGCAGGCCGTTTGCGCTGGAGGCGACCCCACCCATGCGCCGGTTCGGCTGGTGGCTCCAGTAGTTGAAGCCGGCACGCTGGGCCAGGTAATGGGTCTGGTTGGTGAAGCCCGAGCGCAGGCTGCCCGGGTCGGCCTCCTGCAGGCCGACGATGTCATGTTCGCGCGCCAGGGTGGCGATCGCGTCCAGGCTGCTGCGCTTGCGACCCGCCGGCAGCGCATGTGACCAGCTGCGGGTCACATAGTCGCTGTAGCGGCGGGTACTTGAGCCGGCCTGGATGTTGGCCGTCAGCAAGCGCAGGGTCCGTGTACGGGGGGAATTCACGGCCGGGAAACGCTTCTCTTGGATCAGTGAGCCTGGGCCGCACCGCGTTCGCGGGCGATCAGGTGGTCGGCAATGCGCAGCATGTCCGGGAAGCTCTTGCCCTTCACCAGGTACTTGCCGTTGACGATGATCGACGGGGTGCCGCTGATCTGGCTGCGCTGGGCGAACTGCTTGGCCGAGTTGGTCTTGGCATTCACTGCGAAGCTGCCCATGGTGGCGGCGAACTGCTTCGGATCCACGCCGTAGGCACCGTAGAACTTGGCGATGTCGTCAACTGAATCGGTGCCGCGCTCACCCTTCAGGGTCTTCTGCGAATGGATGGCAGCGTACAGGGCTTCGTGAGTCTTCTCCTGCACACCCAGGGTCTGCGCGGCGTAGAAGGCACGGGCGTAGTTGTCCCAGGTGCCGCCGAACATGGCCGGTACGTAGACGAAGTTCACATCGCTCGGCAGGCCGGCCTTCCACGGGCCGACCAGCGGCTGGAACGCGGCGCAGGCCGGGCAGACGTAGCCGAAGATCTCGGTCACTTCGATCTTGCCGGCGGCCGGCTGGAACGGCTGGCCGTTCGGGATCACCTGGTAGTCGGCGCCTTCCACCGGGGCCGGGCCGGTCAGCGCGGCGGTGGTCGGGGCTGGTGCAGCGGCCGGGGCGGCTTCAGCCGCGGCCTTCTCGCCTTCGGCAGCGGCCGGTGCGGCGCCTTCGGTACCCGCGGCCGGCGCAGCCGGTTCGGTGGTCGCCGGAGCTGCAGCCGGTTCGGCCGGGGCCGCGGTGGTGTTGGTGCTGCCGTCGTCGGCCTTGCAGGCAGCCAGGATTGGCAGCAGCGCTGCGAGGGCGAGGGCGTAACGGATCTTCATGGAAACGTCTCCAGCATCTGGAAAGGTGGGGCCGGCGTCATGCGCCGGCCAGGGGGAAATGATGACACGCGGCGGCGACAGCGCCGTGTCGGTGGTGGGTGTTGGTTCAGCGGCCGCGGGCGGCGCGGGCCTGAGCGATCAGCGCCGAGGCGATGCGCAGCTGGTCGTCGAAGCTGTCGCCACGCACCAGGTACTGGCCGTTGATGATCAGCGCCGGGGTCCCCGGGATCCTGGTGCGCTGGGCGAACGCGCGGGCGGCATCGACCTTCTTCTGTACGGCATCGCCGCGCAGGGCCTGCAGGTAACGGTCCGGGGTCACGCCGTAGGCCTTGTAGAAGGTGGCGAGCTCATCGGCCGAAACGTTCTGCATCGGCAGCGAGCCGTCCTGGTGCAGGGCCTTGAACACGGCGCCGTGGCTGCGCTTGGCCACGCCGACTTCGTCGGCGGCGTAGTAGGCCAGGGCCCAGGCGTCCCAGGCGCCGCCGAAGGCCGCCGGAACCGGGGTGAAGCGTACGTCGGCCGGCAGCTTGGCTGCCCAGGCTTCCAGCTGCGGCTCGAAACGGGCGCAGTGCGGGCAGGTGTAGCCGAAGACTTCGACCACCTCGATCTTGCCGGCCAGCGGCTGGAACGGGCCCGGCTGGGCGATGCGCTCGTAGTCTTTGCCCTCGACCAGCGGGGCATTGGCAGGGGTTGCGGCGCAGGCTACCAGCGGCAGCAGCACCAGCACAGACAACAGCAGGCGGGAAATCAACCTCATCGACACGCATCTCCGTTGAAAAAAGCAACGCCGGCGCGGTCGCCGGCGTGAAGGAAACATACCGCAGGCGAGGGCCGCGGTGGCGGCCCCGGCCGACCAATGGTGGTCAGGGGGCGGCAGCCGGTTGTGCCGGCGTGGTGGCAACGGCCACGTCGTCGGCCTTGTTGTGCAGACCCTGCAGGTAGCTCGACAGTGCCTGCACCTCCTGCTCGCTCAGCTTCTGCGCGACCGTGGCCATGATCTGGAAGTGCGCCTTGTCGGTTTCGTTGGTCTGGCCGGCCTGGTATTCCTGCAGGCGGCGCGCGACATAGCTGGCGTGCTGGCCACCAATGTGCGGATAGGCCGGGCCGGGATTACCGGCGCCGCTGGGGCCGTGGCAGGCCATGCAGGCCGGCAGGCCGCGCTTGGCGTCGCCGCCGCGGTACAGCTGCTGGCCGATCTCGTAGAACTTCATGCCCTTGTAGGGGCCGTCGGTGACCGCCGTGTCATCGGCGATGCCGGCGGTGGCCTTCTGGGTGGCGAAGAACGCGCCGATGTCGCGCATGTCCTGCGGGGTGAGGTTCTGCACGAACGGCACCATCGCCACCGCCGCACCGGAGCTGCGCTGGCCGTTGGCGATCAGGGCCATCTGCTGGGCGACGTAGCGTTCGCTCTGGCCGGCGATGGACGGGTACATCTCCACTGTGGAATTGCCGTCGGCGCCGTGGCAGGCCGCGCAGGCCGAGGCCTTGGTCTGGCCGGCCTTGGCGTCGCCCCAGGTGGTCTTGCTGAAATCCACTTCCAGCGAGGCGGTGCGGATCGGCCCGTTGTCGGGCAGCGGGGTCAACGTGGTCTGCGCGAACGCAGCAGCGGCAACGACTACAGCAGTGGCAAGG
The DNA here is from genome assembly GCF_010608305.1 of Stenotrophomonas sp. AS012628. Taxonomy (NCBI): domain Bacteria; kingdom Pseudomonadati; phylum Pseudomonadota; class Gammaproteobacteria; order Lysobacterales; family Lysobacteraceae; genus Stenotrophomonas; species Stenotrophomonas sp. AS012628. Next base: position 56,490 of record NZ_VMBJ01000028.1, read on the forward strand.
GCGGATACGGCAAGAACGCGAGCGTGGCGCATGCTGAAGCTCCGTATGGACCGGGCCGGGCGGTGGCCGCCGGCGTCGCCCGGATTATCAACGCCGTTTCCTCGCACGGTCAACGCAGCACTGCAGCAAAATGCCCGCAACGGCCGCCGGCACGGGCGCGCGGCGCCGCAACATGCGATCCTAGGCACATGTCATTGCTCATCGAACGCGCCCGTTACCACCTTTCGGCCCACAACGTGCGGCAGCTGCCGCCCGACGAAGGGGCCGAAGTGGCCTTCGCCGGCCGCTCCAACGCCGGCAAGTCCAGTGCGCTCAACGCGCTGACCCGCCAGAACGCCCTGGCCCGTGTCTCCAAGACTCCCGGCCGCACCCAGCAGCTGGTGTTCTTCCAGGTCACGCCTGAAGCGCATCTGGTCGACCTGCCCGGTTACGGCTACGCCAAGGTGCCGCTGGACCTGCAGGCGCACTGGCAGGCCTTCATCGACAGGTATTTCCGTACCCGCGAAGCCCTGAAGGGCCTGGTGGTGGTGATGGATATCCGCCATCCGCTGAAGGACTACGACCGGCAGATGCTGTCCTATGCCGTGCAGCGTGGCCTGCCGGCGCACGCGTTGCTGACCAAGGCCGACAAGCTCAGCCGCAGCCAGCAGATGCAGTCCCTGCAGAAGGTGCGCAAGGAGCTGCAATCGGCCTATGGCGACAGCGTGAGCGTGCAGGTGTTCTCAGGCGAAGACCGTACCGGTGTGGACGAAGCCCGCGGCGTGATCGGCGGCTGGCTGGGGCTGGAATAAGGCTTCCGATTTTCCTGTAGAGCCGAGCCAACGCTCGGCTGCCGCGCGCAGCGCGGCCAGGCCCCGGTAGCCGAGCATGGGCTCGGCTCTACAAGGGCTCATCGGCTCATTTCAACGGCGAGTACTCCGCCGGCACCCACGCATAGGCCTTTCCCTCGCCACGCACGTGGCCCAGGCCGGGGAACGGCAGGTGCGCACCGGCCACCCACCAACCGTTGGCGGTGGCCTGCTGCAGCAGCCCGCGACGGCTGGCGATGGCCGCCTTGCGGTCCGAATCGGCCTCGAATGCCGCCTCCGGGTGCGCGAACTGCACCGCATGGAAGTGCAGCACATCGCCCCATACCAGCAGTGACTCGCCCTGGCTGTCGAACCGGTAGGAGACATGGCCGGGCGTATGGCCATGGGTGTCCATCGCCACCGCGCCACCGGGCAGGGCATCGCCGGGGCTGAAGGTGCGCAGGTGGCCGCTGGCCTGGTACGGCGCCACCGCGTTGCGCGCCAACGGGAAGGCGAAGCGCACGCCCTTCGGTGCGGTGGCCTCGCTGGCCGGGTTGAGCCAGTAATCGGCATCGGCCTTGGACAGCCACACCGTGGCATTGGGATAGGCCGGCTTGCCCTGCGCGTCGAGCACCCCGCACAGATGGTCCGGATGGGCGTGGGTCAGCAGCACCTCGTCCACCTCGGTCGGGTCGACGCCGGAGGCGCGCAGATTGCCCAGCACCTGGCCCAGGCCGGGGCCAAAGCACTGCGCGGTGCCGGTATCGACCAGGGTCAGGTGGTTCCCTTGGCGGATCAGGAACGCGTTGATCGCTGTCTGCAGGCCTTTCTTGTCCTCAGGTACGTAGCGACCTTCCAGCAGGCGGCTGACCAGCGTCGGCGGCACGTCCACCACTTCCTGCCGGCCCAGCGCGACCACGCCGTCGAACAGGGCGGTGACCTGCAGTGCGCCGACGCGCTGGTGATAGACGCCAGGCACCTGCTGGGTGGGGGCGGGTGAAGTAGCCTCGGCCAGCGCGGCCAGCGGCAGGGACGACAGGACCAGCAGCAGGGCGGAGCGCAGGGGCAGGTGGCGCAGGGTCATGGTGGTTCTCGGTGGATGACGGGTGGTTCCGTTGGCCTAGCGTGCCGTGGCTGGCGTGTGCGCGGCGCTCAAACCACTACGTGGAATGCTCAGGGAAGGGGGGGGCTGCAGGGCTGCGCCCTGCACCCGCAGAGGCAACAGCAACGGCAACGGCCGAAGCAAAAGCTGGTTTCCTGTGGGATGGCGGGGTGGGTCCGGTTGCGGGGGACG